>NZ_JBEXLP010000015.1:0-116395 GCF_040610035.1 Streptomyces sp. NPDC004542 | reverse complement strand
TTCAAGTACCTGGTGGACGCGCTGCACCGGGCGGGAATCGGCGTGATCATGGACTGGGTGCCCGCGCACTTCCCGCGCGACGACTGGGCGCTGGCGGAGTTCGACGGCCGCCCGCTGTACGAGCACTCCGACCCGCTGCGGGCCGCGCACCCCGACTGGGGCACGCTCGAGTTCGACTTCGGCCGCCGCGAGGTGCGCAACTTCCTGGTCGCCAACGCCGTGTACTGGTGCGAGGAGTTCCACATCGACGGGCTGCGGGTGGATGCCGTCGCCTCGATGCTGTACCTCGACTACTCGCGCGAGCCGGGCCAGTGGACGCCGAACGAGCACGGCGGCCGGGAGAACCTGGACGCGGTGGCGTTCCTCCAGGAGATGAACGCCACCGTGTACCGGCGCTGCCCGGGCGTGGTGACCGTCGCCGAGGAGTCGACCGCCTGGGACGGCGTCACGCGGCCCACGCACCACAAGGGCCCGAGCGGCTTCGGCGGCCTCGGCTTCGGGCTGAAGTGGAACATGGGCTGGATGCACGACTCGCTGGAGTACCTGAGTCACGAGCCGGTGCACCGCACGTACCACCACGGCGAGATGACCTTCTCGATGGTGTACGCCTACAGCGAGAACTACGTGCTGCCCATCTCCCACGACGAGGTGGTGCACGGCAAACGGTCGCTGGTGTCGAAGATGCCGGGCGACTGGTGGCAGCAGCGCGCCGACCTGCGAGCGTATCTGGGCTTCATGTGGTCCCATCCCGGCAAGCAGCTGCTGTTCATGGGGCAGGAGTTCGCCCAGGGCGCCGAGTGGTCCGAGGCGTACGGCCCCGACTGGTGGCTGCTCGACCCGGCGTACGGCGCCGAGGCCGACCACCGGGGCGTGCGCGACCTGGTCCGCGACCTCAACGCGGTGTACCGCGGCACGCCCGCGCTCTGGCAGCGCGACACCGACCCGTCCGGCTTCCAGTGGGTCGTAGGGGACGCGGCCGACGACAACGTCGTGGCCTTCCTCCGCTACGACGCCGAGGGCGTCCCGCTGCTGGCGGTGTCCCACTTCTCCCCCACGGTCCGCCACGACTACCGCCTCGGCGTGCCCGAGGACGTCCCCGCGTGGCACGAGGTGGTCAACACCGACGCGGCCCGGTACGGGGGCAGCGACGTCACCAACCCCGACCCGGTCAAGCCGGAGGCGACCGCCTGGCACGGGCGCGCGGCGAGCATCCGGCTGACGCTGCCTCCGCTGGCCACGGTGTGGTTGCGGCCGGCCTAGGTTTCTCGCCCCCGCCGCCCCTGCCCATTCCCGTTCCCAGGGGCTCCGCCCCTTCATCCCCGGCGGGGACTGCGTCCCCCGCACACCGCCGGGGGCTGCCGCCCCACGCCCCCGCACCACCTCACCGGGGACTCCGCCCCCTCACCCCTCGGCGGGGCTACCGCCCCCGCACCCCGCAGCACTGCCCCCAGGCCCCGGCGGGCGCTACCGTCCCACACCCCGCCAGGGGCTACTACTCCGCAACCCCGCGGCACCGCGCCCCGCCGAGGACCACCACCCCACCCCGCAAGGGGCCGTCGGTGCGGGACCCCGCGTGGTGGTGCCCGGTATCCCGGGATGCGCATCTCGAGTGTCGTAGGGGGTTACGTCAGGGCCTCGGCCAGTGGCCTGGGGAGTTCCTCGGTGTGGATCATGGCGAGCCGCTGGGTGGCTCGGGTCAGGGCCACGTAGAGGTCGCTGGTGCCGTACCGGCCGGGCTCGACCGCCAGGACGGAGTCGAACTCGAGGCCCTTGGACTGACGGGGGTCGAGCAGGACGACCGTGCGGGTCAGGTCGGGTTCGGCGCCCGCGGTGACCCCGTCCAGCCGGGCGGCCAGCCGGCGGTGCAGTTCGCGCGGGGCGATGACCGCCAGGCGGCCCTCGGCGGGCGTCAGTTCGGCGACCGCTTCGGCCACCGCGCCGGGCAGGTCGTCGTACACACGGCGCGCCCAGGGCCGTACCCCGGTCGAGCGGACCGAGCTCGGCGGGGTGAAGTCCGGGTTCTCGGCGCGGACGACGGCCGCGGCCACGTCCATGATCTCGGACGGGGTGCGGTAGTTGACGCCGAGGCGGGTGTGCTCCCAGCGGTCCTCGACGTACGGCTGGAGGATGCCGGCCCAGGAGCCGACGCCCGCCGCCTCCGCGGTCTGCGCCGGGTCGCCGACGAGCGTCATCGAGCGGGTCGGGCTGCGCCGCATCAGCAGCCGCCAGGCCATCGGGGACAGCTCCTGCGCCTCGTCGACGATGATGTGCCCGAACGCCCAGGTCCGGTCGGCCGCGGCGCGTTCGGCGGCGCTGCGGTGGTCCGCCTCCTCGTGCCGCTCGGCGAACCGTTCGGCGTCGATGATGTCGTGCGCGGACAGGACCTCCGAGGACTCCGGGTCGCTGTCCTCCTTGTCCTCGAACTCGTAGGTCCGGGAGGCGTAGGAGACGTCCAGGACGCCTTGCGCGTAGGCGATCTGCGTCTCCCGCTCCCGTTCGGCGCGGGCCCGGGCGAGCCGGTCGTCCTCACCGAGGAGTTCGGCCGCCTCATCCAGCAGGGGCACGTCGGCCACCGTCCAGGCCCGGGTCACCGGGCGCCGGATCGCGTCGGCGTCCGCCGCGGACAGGTACCCGTCGGGCTCGGCGAGGAAGTCGGCGACCAGCCGGCGCGGGGTCAGCCGCGGCCACAGTCGGTCGACGGCAGACCAGACCTCGGGGTTCTCCGCGATCTCGTCGCGGATCTGGGTGACGTCGGAGGGGTCCAGCAGGCTGCTGCCGTCGTACGGGTCGGTGCCCACGCGCTCGGCGTACAGCTCGGTGAGCGCGTTGAGGATGTGGCCCTCGAAGTGCTCGCGGGCCGCGTTGTGCGGCAGCTTGGCGGCGCGGGTGCGCTCGCGGGCGACGTTCACCAGGCCGTCGTCGAGCATCAGCACCTCGCGGTCGTGCTCGATGGCGATCACCGGGTCGGGCAGCGCCTGCCGGTCGCGCACCACGGCGGCGAGCACGTCGGCCATGCCGGCGCGGCCCTTCACGGCGGCCGCCTCCGGGGTGTCGGTGGCCGTCGCCTTCACGCCGGGGAACAGCTCGCCGACCGTCGCCAGCAGGACGCCGGTCTCGCCGAGGGAGGGCAGCACCTCGCCGATGTAGCCGAGGAAGGCGGGGTTGGGGCCGACGATCAGGACGGCGCGCCGGGCCAGCAGTTCCCGGTACTCGTACAGGAGGTAGGCGGCCCGGTGGAGGGCGACGGCCGTCTTGCCGGTGCCGGGGCCGCCCTCGACCACCAGCACCCCGCGGTACGGGGCCCGGATGATCTCGTCCTGCTCGGCCTGGATGGTCTGCACGATGTCGCTCATGCGGCCGGTGCGGGCGGAGTTGAGCGCGGCCAGCAGCACGGCGTCCCCGGTCGGATCCTCGTGGCCGGTGCGGGTGGCGTCGCCGAGGTCGAGGATCTCGTCGTGCAGGGAGGTGACCCGGCGGCCGTCGGTGCCGATGTGCCGGCGCCGGCGCAGGCCCATCGGGGTGTGGCCGGTGGCCAGGTAGAAGGGGCGGGCCACGCCGGCCCGCCAGTCGATCAGGACGGGGGTGCGCTCGGCGTCGTCCAGGCGCAGTCCGATGCGGCCGATGTGGTGCTTCACCCCCGAGGTCAGGTCGATACGGCCGAAGCACAGGGAGCCCTCCACCGCGTTCAGCGCGGCGAGCAGCCCCGAGCGCTCGGCGACCAGGATGTCCCGCTCCAGCCGGGCCTGCCTGGGCTTGTCACCCTGGGCGAGGGCGTCCGTGACGGAGGCCTCCGTGTCGCCGCGCAGGGCGTCCACGCGCGCGTACAGGCCGTCGATGAATTCCTGCTCGCGGCGCAATTCATCGTCTGGAAATTCGCTGTTTGACAATTCCGCTCCCGCCCGGATATACTGTGCTCACTGAACTTCTCCGTGACCCAGTTTCATTGAAGTCACGAACCATCGAATATACGCAAAGAAATCCCCCGAGCGCAATTGCTCGGGGGATTTCTTCTGGCCCGCGCGGGATCACAGCACGTCGGACAGCTCCTCAAGGAGCCGTCGCTTCGGCCGGGCACCCACCATCGCCTTCACCGGCTCGCCGCCACGGAACACCATGAACGTCGGCATCGACAGCACCTTGTAGGCGTTGGTGGTCACCGGATTGGTGTCCACGTCGAGCTGTACGACCTTCAGCCGGTCGCCCTCCTCTTCGGCGAGCGCGCTGAGGACGGGCCCCATCTGCCGGCACGGAGGGCACCAGTCGGCGGTGAACTCCACCAGCACGGGCAGCTCCGAGGCGATCACCTCCGCCGCGAAGTCCCCGTCCGTCACCTCGGTCACGCCCGCTGCCTTGATCACCGTATCCGCCCTCCCCGTTCGCACCCGGGTTCCGGACCCCCCGGAACCAGCGCCTCGGCGGCCAGCTCGCCCATGGCCTGTTCGGCCCGCGCCAGCTGCCCGGCGACCTGCTCCCGGACCGCTGTCAGTTCGCCGATGAGGTCGTCGAGTTCGGCCAGCTTGCGCCGGTAGACCGCCAGCGACGCCGGGCACGAGTCGCCCTCCGGGTGACCGGCGCGCAGGCACTCCACGAACGGGCGCGTCTCCTCCAGGTCGAACCCGAAGTCCTGCAACGTGCGGATCTGTGTGAGCAGCCGCAGATCGCGTTCGTCGTAGGTGCGGTGCCCGTGGTCGTCACGGCGCGCGGGCAGCAGCCCGCGCGACTCGTAGTACCGCAGCGTGCGCGTGGTGGTCCCGGCCCGTGCGGCCAGTTCGCCGATTCGCATAGCAGCGACCGTAGGCCTTGACGCCGACGTCAACGCAAGCCCGTCAGAGCACCCGCGCGGACTCCTCCACCTCCAGCAGCGACGCGCTGTGCCGTTCCTCGTCGAAGGCCTTCCGGCCGCCCCGAAGACCGAAGAGGCGCTTGGCGAGGGCGATGTAGAGGACGGCGAGGATGTTGAGGGCGAGGGTGGCGATCTTCAGCCCGCTGACGTGCTCGGTGAGTTCGTAGACCTCCAGCGGGAGGAAGGCGGCCGTGGCCACCACCGTCAGGTACTCCGCCCAGCGCTTGGCGTACCACAGGCCGACCGCCTCGACGAGTTCGATCAGGGCGTAGGCCAGCAGCAGGGCCGCGACGACGAGCAGCGTGGAGTGCTGGTAGCCGAAGGACTTCTGGATGGTGCCGACGACCGGGGAGTGGTCGAGGTCGTAGTGGAAGTGCCGGAAGACCGGGCGCAGGACGTTCAGGTCCTCGTCGAAGAGCCGGCGTACCGCGTCCTGGCTGTTGCTGAACTTCCACACCGCCACCGCGACCAGCACGATGAACACTCCGCGCACGGCCCGCTCGACCGCCAGGAAGCGCAGGATGAACAGGTCCCGCAGGACCTTGCCGCGCGGTACCAGCGGGGCGTCGGCGGCCGGTCCCGAGCCGTGCGGCTCGCCGAGCGCGAAGTCGCCGCAGCGCAGGCAGCGCCAGACGTCCCCCAGGGCGGTCCGCGCGTGCAGCCGCACCCGCAGCCGCGGGTCGTCCGGCGCGTACGTCACATGGCCCTTGCGGGCACAGGTCCGCCGGTCCCAGTCGATCTTCATCCCCCGTGCCTCCGTACCGTGTGCGCGGCCGACCCGCGCACGAACGTGCCGTTCCGGTCGCTCCGGAGACGGCACGTTAGTGGATGCGGCCGGGGGGCCCGCAGGTGGGCCCGGTCAGCGTGCCGACGAGGCCGCGGACTCCTTCTTCTTCCTGTGCGGACTCCTGGGCGGGCTCCCCGGCGGCCACCGGGGCTTGCCGGCCGACGGCAGCACCGCCACCCGCACGGTCGGCCGACGGCCTGCCGACAGCACAGGAGGCGGGCCGCTCCGGGCGGGGCACGGAGAAGGTCTCCGGGCGGCCGACCGTAAGGGGGAGTATCGGCCGCCCGGAGACGGTGGGGCCGGGCACCCGGCCCGGGTTCAGGCGGGGCCGGGTGCCCGGGGTACGGGGGGCGGGGGCACCGCCCCGGCAGGAGCGCGGGGGCTCCGTCGGCCTGCGGCTCCGCCGCACGGGGCGGGCGGCGGAGCCTACGCCTTCGCCAGTTCCTTCTCGCCGCCCTGGCGCGGTTCGGGCAGGTCCGCGGGGACCGCGGACGCGCCCTCGTCCAGCAGGGTCGTCTCGTCGAACGGCAGCTGACCGGCGAGCACCTGCCGGACGCGGTCCCGGTCGATCTCCTTGGTCCAGGTGCCGATCAGGACGGTGGCGACGGCGTTGCCGGCGAAGTTCGTCAGGGCGCGGGCCTCGCTCATGAAGCGGTCGATGCCGACGATCAGGCCGACGCCGTCGACCAGTGCGGGCTTGTGCGACTGCAGACCGCCGGCCAGGGTGGCCAGGCCGGCGCCGCTGACGCCGGCCGCGCCCTTGGAGGCGAGCAGCAGGAACAGCAGCAGCGGGATCTGCTCGCCGACGGACATCGGGGTGCCCAGAGCGTCCGCGATGTACAGCGACGCCATGGTCATGTAGATCATCGTGCCGTCGAGGTTGAAGGAGTAGCCGGTCGGGACGGTGATGCCGACCACCGGCTTGCTGACGCCCAGGTGCTCCATCTTCGCGATCAGCCGCGGCAGCGCGGACTCGGAGGAGGAGGTGGACAGGATCAGCAGGAACTCCCGGCCCAGGTACCTGAACAGCGAGAAGACGTTCAGGCCGGTGACGACCCGCAGCAGCGCGCCGAGCACGACGAAGACGAAGAGGAAACAGGTGACGTAGAAGCCGAGCATCAGCACGGCGAGGCTCTTCAGCGCGTCCACGCCGGCCGAGCCGACCACCGCGGCGATGGCGCCGAAGGCTCCGATCGGGGCGGCCCACATCACCATGGCGAGGATGCGGAAGACGAGCCGCTGGATGTGCTCGATGCCGCGCAGCACCGGCTGCCCGGCCGGGCCCATCGCCTGGAGCGCGAAGCCGGCGAGCAGCGCGATCAGCAGGGTCTGCAGCACCTGGCCCTCGGTGAAGGCGGAGACGAAGGTCACCGGGATGATCGAGAGCACGAAGTCGACCGGCGGCAGCGCGTCCGCGGACACCTGGTCGTGTCCGGTCGCCTTGATCGCGTCGGTGAGGTGCAGCCCGTCCCCCGGGTGCAGCACGTTGCCGACGACGAGACCGATGGCCAGTGCGACGAGCGACATCACCAGGAAGTAGCCGAGCGCGATGCCGCCGACGGCGCCGACCTTGGCGGCCTTCCGTACCGAACCGATCCCGAGCACGATCGTGCAGAAGATGATCGGCGAGATCATCATCTTGATCAGGTTCACGAAGCCGGTGCCCAGTGGCTTGAGTTCGATCCCCGCGTCGGGCCAGATCAGCCCCACCGCGATACCGAGGGCCACCGCGACGATCACGGCTATGTACAGGTAATGGGTGCGGTCCCGCTTCACGGCGGGTGCGGCAGGTGCCGTATCGGGGGTGCTGGCGGCCACGGCTGCCCTCCTTGACGTCTTCGTCGGCGAACACCGGCGTGCGGCTCACGTCCGGGCGTTACAGGGGAATGCCGTGACTATCTCCCGCCCCTGTGAGGGCGGTCACCCTTCCGTTCATTTAGTTCACACTCGGCGCGGAGGCAGACTGACGGCATGCGAGTCCCAGCCATTCCCAGGCCCCGCAGCCTGGCCGGCCAGCTGTTCGCCATGCAGGCCGTGCTCATCGCCGTGGTCGTGGCCGGATACGCGCTGTTCACCTACGTCAGCGACCAGCGGCAGGCGGAGGACGCGGCGAGCCGCCAGGCGACGGCCGTGGCCCGCTCCATCGCGGACACCCCCTCGGTACGGGCCGCGATCCACACGCCGGACCCCTCGGCGCACCTCCAGCCGTACGCCCTCCAGGTCATGCGTGACACCGGGGTCGACTTCGTCACGATCATGAATCAGAGCGGGATCCGCTGGACCCACCCCGACGAGAAGCAGATCGGCAAGCGCTATCTCGGCCACATCGCGGACGCCCAGCACGGCCACACCAGCTCCGAGACCTACACCGGCACCCTCGGGGCCTCCGTCCGCACGGTGACGCCGGTGGAGGAGAACGGCCGCGTCATCGGCCTGGTCAGCGCCGGCATCCGGGTCGAGGCCATCAGCCGCCGGGTCCAGGAACAGGTCTCGGCCCTGTTCGGCGTCGCCGCCGGCGTCCTGCTGCTGGGCGCGGTCGGCACGTACGTCATCAACGCCCGCCTGCGCCGCCACACCCACGGCATGAACGCGACCGAGCTCAGCCATGTGCACGACTACCACCAGGCCGCGCTGCACGCGGTGCGGGAGGGGCTGCTGATGCTGGACGGGCAGTACCGGGTGGCACTGATCAACGACGGCGGGCGGGAGCTGCTCGGGGTCGGTACCGAGGACGCGGTGGTCGGCCGGTCGGTCGCCGACCTCGGCCTGCCCGCGCCGCTGACCGGCGCTCTGCTGGCTTCGGAGCCGCGGGTGGACGAGGTGCACCTGACGGCGGACCGGGTGCTGGTGGTGAACACCTCGCCGGTGTCGGGCGGGGAGCGCCGGGGCACCGTGGTCACCCTGCGGGACGTGACCGAGCTCCAGTCGCTGATGGGCGAGCTGGACTCCGAGCGCGGCTTCACCCAGGCGCTCCGCTCGCAGGCCCACGAGGCCGCGAACCGCCTCCACACGGTGGTTTCCCTGATCGAACTGGGGCGTGCGGAGGAGGCGGTCGACTTCGCCACGGCGGAGCTGGAACTCGCGCAGGCGCTGACCGACCAGGTGGTGGCGGCGGTGAGCGAGCCGGTGCTGGCCGCCCTGCTGCTGGGCAAGACGGCACAGGCGAACGAGCGGGGCGTGGAGCTCCTGGTGTCGCCGGAGAGCCGGCTGGACGACGGGGTGCTCCCCGACGACCTCTCGGCCCGGGACCTGGTGACCATCCTCGGCAACCTGATCGACAACGCGGTGGACGCGGCGCAGGGCAGCACCGGGGCACGGGTGACGGTCACGGCGTCCACCGACGACGCGGAGGAGCCCGCGCGGACCCTGCTGCTGCGGGTGGCGGACACCGGGGCCGGTGTGGCTCCCGCCCACGCCGACCTGGTATTCCAGCGGGGGTTCTCCACCAAGCCGGCCGGACCGGGCGGGCGGGGGCTCGGTCTGGCACTGGTGCGGCAGGCCGTGCACCGGCTGCACGGGACCCTGTCCGTGGCGGAGGCCGACGGCGGCGGGGCCCAGTTCGAGGTCCGGCTGCCGTTGCGTACGGCGGTCGGGCCGGCCCCGGTGTCTGGAGGCGACGCATGACGAACGAGCAGCACATCCGCGTGCTGGTGGTGGAGGACGATCCGGTGGCGGCGGACGCGCACGTCATGTACGTCGGCCGGGTGCCGGGGTTCGTCGCCGTCGGCAAGGCGCACACCGGGGCCCAGGCGCGGCGGCTGCTGGACCGCACGCCGGTCGACCTGCTCCTGCTCGACCTGCACCTGCCGGACGTGCACGGTCTCCAGCTCGCCCGGTCGCTGCGGGCGGCCGGGCACCACGCGGACGTGATCGCGGTGACGTCGGCGCGGGACCTGGCGGTGGTGCGGGAGGGCGTCTCGCTCGGGGTCGTCCAGTACGTCCTGAAGCCGTTCACCTTCGCCACCCTGCGCGACCGTCTGGTCCGGTACGCCGAGTTCCACGCCGCGGTGGGTGAGGCGAGCGGCCAGGACGAGGTGGACCGGGCGCTGGCGGCCTTGCGCGCCCCCGGACCCGCGGCGCTTCCGAAGGGGCTGAGCGGGCCGACCCTGGAACGCGTGACCGGCACCCTGCGCGAGGCCGCCGGAGGGCTCACGGCGGCGGGGGTCGCCGAGTCCGTGGGGATCTCCCGGATCACCGCCCGGCGGTATCTGGAGCACCTGGTGGAGAGGGCCCGGGCCGAGCGGAAGCCGGTGTACGGGCAGGTGGGGAGACCGGAGCTGGTCTACCGGTGGGTGAGCGGGACGGAGCAGCGCAGGACCTGAGGACGGCCCCGATGAGCGGTCCGCCCATCCGGTCAGATCCCCAGCGCCTCGATGTCGTCCGGTCGGAGCAGCCTGGTGTGTCCGCCGCCCGCGGTGCCCAGTCGGGGCTGCACCTGCTGCTCGTCGGAGAAGTGCCGCTGCCCGGACAGCCGAAGGGTGACGGCACCGCCCAGCACCAGCCGGTCCTTCTCGCGAAAGGTGATCCGCTCCCCCGGCTTCAGACGGCGCGAGGCGGTGCCGCTCTCCAGCACCGTTCCGTTGGCGGAGTCGAGGTCGACCGCGATCACCCGGACGTGTTCGGACTCGCTCTCCACGCTGACCATCAGGTGCCGGCACCCCGCGCCCCGCGACGCACCCCGCCTCCTCTTCGGCCGGCCCGTGACGGCCGGCCGGCAGGTGCTGCTCGCCGCCACGGACGGCACTTTGCGGGCGCTCGACGGCAGGACCGGCGCACTGCGCTGGAAGAAGCGATGGGGCGCGGACGACGACAGCGAGGACACCTCGTACTCCCTCCGCGACCTCCCGCCGTTCCTCGTCAGCCACGGCAAGGTGTACCTGGCGGGCCACGGGACGGTCGAGGTCTACGACGCCGGTTCGGGCGAGCACCGCGGGAGGATCACCGTGCCCGGCGAGGACAGCCCGTACGACACCGTGAGGATCAACGCCTCGGCCGACACGGTCTACGCCGCCTCCGACAAGACGGTCACGGCTTTCGACAGCCCTACCGGAAAGCGCCGCTGGAGAACACCACTCGAGGACGGTGCTGCGCCCAGAGGCCTCACGGTCTTCGAAGGCTCCCTCTTCCTCAAGGACGACGATCGCCTGCTGCGGTTCGACGCCCGCACCGGCAGGCTCGTGTGGGATGCGGATGTCCAGGGTGGTTCCGTGCCCGCCGTGACCGGTGACCGGGTCATCCTGGGCCACGACCGGAAGATCACCTGCCTTCGCGTGTCATCCGCCGAGCCGTGCGGGACCATGAGCACCGCCGGGATGGACGAGACGCTCATGGGCCCTGGAGGCTCCATCGTGCTCGTCTCCCGCATGAACTTCGTGGAAGTCCTCTCCCCGGATCTGCGCCCTCGCAGCGAATGGAACGCACGCCAGCTGCTGCGGGGATGGGGTGCAACGATCTGATCTGCCGGTACCCGCTCCCGGCGTGCCGGCCTCCGGCCCCGCCCCCAGCAGGAGGAGCTCGATCGCCACCGGGTACGGCAGGACCGCCACCCCCTACGAAGCGGTGGTCGTGCTCGCGTCGGTTCCTGCTGTGGGCGAGATCCGTTCGAGGATCGAAGACGGACCCTAGAAGACCGACTCCGCCTCGTCCATGCGGTCCTTCGGCACCGTCTTCAGCTCGGTCACCGCCTCCGCGAGCGGCACCATCACGATGTCGGTGCCGCGCAGCGCGGTCATCCTGCCGAACTCGCCGCGGTGCGCGGCCTCCACCGCGTGCCAGCCGAAGCGGGTGGCGAGGACGCGGTCGTACGCGGTCGGGACGCCGCCGCGCTGGACGTGGCCGAGGATGACCGGCTTGGCCTCCTTGCCGAGCCGGCGCTCCAGCTCGTAGGCCAGGGCCGTGCCGATGCCCTGGAAGCGCTCGTGGCCGAACTGGTCGATCTCGCCCTTGCTGTAGTCCATGCTGCCCTCGACCGGGTGGGCGCCCTCGGCGACGCAGATGACCGCGAACTTCTTGCCGCGGGCGAACCGCTCCTCGACCATCTTGACCAGGTCGACGGGGTCGAAGGGGCGCTCGGGCAGGCAGATGCCGTGGGCGCCCGCGGCCATGCCGGACTCCAGGGCGATCCAGCCGGCGTGCCGGCCCATGACCTCCACCACCATCACCCGCTGGTGGGACTCGGCGGTGGTCTTGAGGCGGTCCATGGCCTCGGTGGCGACGCCGACCGCCGTGTCGAAGCCGAACGTGCGGTCCGTCGAGGAGATGTCGTTGTCGATCGTCTTGGGGACGCCGACGACCGGCAGACCCGCGTCGGACAGCATCCGGGCCGCCGTCAGCGTGCCCTCGCCGCCGATCGGGACGAGCGCGTCGATGCCGAACTCGCCGACCATGTCGGTGGCCCGCTCGCAGGCCTCCCGCAGCCGGTCCCGCTCCAGGCGGGAGGAGCCGAGGATGGTGCCGCCGCGGGCCAGGATGCCGCCGACCGCGTCCAGGTCGAGGGGGCGGTAGTGGCGGTCGAGCAGCCCCCGGTAGCCGTCCTCGAAGCCGATCACCTCGTCGCCGTAGTGCGCGACCGCCCGGTGCACGACCGACCGGATCACGGCGTTCAGGCCGGGGCAGTCGCCGCCTGCGGTGAGAACTCCGATGCGCATCGTGCTGTGTCTCCTGCTCGCTGTGGGTGGGTACCGGTGAGCCGGTCCGATTGTTTCATGTCCGCACCGGCACCGCGGCGCCCGTCCGGACCCGGGAGGGGGACGCGGCGCTGACGGGCGCCGTGTCCGGCTCGAGGGGTACCGTCAAGAGGGTTCTGCCCACCTCGGTGGGCGATTTTTCTGAGCCGGGCCGGACGACGAGACGGAGAGGGAGAGCGCACGTGACGCGCAGCGTGTACGTGACCGGGATCGACCGCGGCGACGGCCGCCAGGTCGTCGAGCTGGGGGTCATGGAACTCCTCACCCGGCAGGTCGACCGGGTCGGTGTGTTTCGCCCCCTCGTCCACGACGGGCCCGACCGCCTGTTCGAGCTGCTGCGCTCGCGCTACCGGCTCTCGCAGGACCCGGCGACCGTCTACGGCATGGACTACCAGGAGGCGTCCGCGCTCCAGGCCGAGCAGGGCACCGACGAGCTGGTGTCCGCCCTCGTGGACCGCTTCCACCTTCTCGCCCGGGACTACGACGTCGTCCTCGTCCTCGGCACCGACTACGCCGACACCCAGCTCCCGGACGAGCTGTCCCTGAACGCCCGGCTGGCGAACGAGTTCGGCGCGTCCGTGATCCCGGTGGTGGGCGGGCGCAAGCAGACGGCCGAGTCCGTGCTCGCGGAGACGCGGAACGCCTACCGGGCCTACGAGGCGCTCGGCTGCGACGTGCTGGTCATGGTCGCCAACCGGGTGGCCCGCGAGGACCGGGACAAGATCGCCGACCGGCTCGCTTCGCGGCTGCCGGTGCCCTGCTACGTGGTGCCGGACGAGCCCGCGCTGTCCGCCCCGACGGTCTCCCAGATCGCCCAGGCCCTCGACGCCAAGGTGCTGCTCGGGGACGACTCGGGGCTGGCCCGGGACGCGCTGGACTTCGTCTTCGGCGGCGCGATGCTGCCGAACTTCCTCGCCGCCCTGACCCCGGGCTGCCTGGTGGTCACCCCGGGCGACCGGGCCGATCTGGTCGTCGGCTCGCTGGCCGCGCACAGCGCCGGCACCCCGCCGATAGCCGGGGTGCTGCTCACCCTCGACGAGGTGCCGAGCGACGAGATCCTCACCCTGGCCGCCCGCCTCGCCCCCGGCACCCCGGTGCTGTCCGTGGCCGGCAACAGCTTCCCCACCGCCGAGCAGCTGTTCTCCCTGGAGGGCAAGCTGAACGCGGCCACCCCGCGCAAGGCGGAGACCGCGCTCGGCCTGTTCGAGCGGTACGCCGACACCGCCGACCTGGCCAGGCGCGTCTCCGCGCCGAGCAGCGACCGGCTCACCCCGATGATGTTCGAGCACAAGCTCCTCGAGCAGGCCCGTGCCGAGAAGCGCCGGGTCGTCCTGCCCGAGGGCACCGAGGAGCGCGTGCTGCACGCGGCCGAGGTGCTGCTGCGCCGGGGCGTGTGCGACCTGACGCTGCTGGGGCCGGTCGAGCAGATCCGGAAGAAGGCCGCCGATCTCGGCATCGACCTGGGCGGCGCGCAGCTGACCGACCCGGCCACCTCCGAACTGCGGGACGCCTTCGCGCAGAAGTACGCGCTGCTGCGCGCCCACAAGGGCGTGACGGTGGAGCTGGCGTACGACGTCGTCTCCGACGTCAACTACTTCGGCACGCTGATGGTCGAGGAGGGGTACGCCGACGGCATGGTGTCGGGGTCCGTGCACTCGACCGCCGCCACCATCCGGCCCGCCTTCGAGATCATCAAGACCAAGCCGGAGTCGTCGATCGTCTCGTCCGTGTTCTTCATGTGCCTCGCCGACAAGGTGCTGGTCTACGGGGACTGCGCGGTCAACCCCGACCCGAACGCCGAGCAGCTGGCCGACATCGCCATCCAGTCGGCCGCCACCGCCCGGCAGTTCGGCGTGGAGCCGCGGATCGCGATGCTGTCGTACTCGACCGGTACGTCCGGTTCGGGAGCCGACGTGGACAAGGTGCGCGAGGCCACCGAGCTGGCCCGCGTGCGCCGGCCCGATCTGAAGATCGAGGGGCCGATCCAGTACGACGCCGCCGTGGAGCCGTCGGTCGCGGCCACCAAGCTGCCGGGCTCCGAGGTCGCGGGGCAGGCCAGCGTGCTGATCTTCCCCGACCTCAACACCGGCAACAACACCTACAAGGCCGTGCAGCGCTCGGCCGGCGCGATCGCCGTCGGCCCGGTCCTGCAGGGCCTGCGCAAGCCGGTCAACGACCTGTCCCGGGGTGCGCTGGTCCAGGACATCGTCAACACCGTCGCCATCACGGCGATCCAGGCGCAGAACTCCGACCGGTCCCCCGCCGGGACCCCGCACGAGAAGGCCCTCGCTTAAGTGAGCTCCACGCGCGTCCTCGTCCTCAACTCCGGCTCCTCGTCGGTGAAGTACCAGCTGCTGGACATGCGCGACCGCAGCCGGCTGGCCGTGGGCCTCGTCGAGCGCATCGGTGAGCAGACCTCCCGGCTGAAGCACACCTGCCTCGCCTCGGGCGACACCCGTGAGCAGAACGGCCCGATCGCCGGCCACGACGCCGCCCTCAAGGCGGTCGCCGAGGAACTGGGCAGGGACGGCCTGGGCCTGGACTCCCCCGAACTGGCCGCGATCGGGCACCGGGTGGTGCACGGCGGCCTGTTCTTCACCGAGCCCACCGTCATCGACGCCGCGGTGCTCAGCGAGATCGAGCGGCTGATCCCGGTGGCGCCGCTGCACAACCCGGCCAACCTCACCGGCATCCGTACGGCGATGGCGCTGCGCCCCGACCTGCCGCAGGTCGCCGTCTTCGACACCGCGTTCCACACCACCATGCCGGAGTCCGCGGCGCGCTACGCGATCGACCCGAAGATCGCGGACCGGCACCGTATCCGGCGGTACGGGTTCCACGGCACCTCGCACGCGTACGTCTCCCGGGAGACCGCCCGGCTGCTGGGCAAGGATCCCTCCGAGGTCAACGTCATCGTGCTGCACCTGGGCAACGGCGCGTCGGCCTCCGCGGTCGAGAAGGGCCGGTGCGTGGACACCTCCATGGGGCTGACGCCGCTGGAGGGGCTCGTGATGGGTACCCGGTCGGGAGACCTGGATCCCGCGGTCATCTTCCATTTGGCGCGTGTTGGCGGAATGTCCATGGACGAGATCGACACTCTCCTCAACAAGAGGAGCGGCTTGTTCGGGCTGTGCGGGGACAATGACATGCGGGAGATCCGCCGGCGGATCGACGAGGGCGACGAAGAGGCACGGCTCGCCTTCGACATCTACATTCACCGCTTGAAGAAGTACATCGGCGCCTATTTCGCGGTGCTCGGACGGGTCGACGCGGTCGCCTTCACAGCGGGAGTCGGGGAGAACGCGAGCCCGGTGCGGGAGGCTGCCGTCGCGGGCCTGGAGGAGCTGGGCCTGGCGGTGGACGGCGAGCTGAACGCCGCGCGCGGTGACGGGCCGCGGCTGATCTCGCCGGCGTCCGCGCGGGTGGCCGTCGCCGTGGTGCCGACCGACGAGGAACTGGAGATCGCGACACAGACCTACGCACTGGTGGGACACAGCCGCTGAGCAAATACACGGGAGTAACACGGCTGAGCGCATAGCCGCCCATTTGTATTTTCCGCCAGACGGAATATTCCGTAGCGAAACAAACCGATAGGATCACCCCATGCGCCGTTCGAAAATCGTCTGTACTCTCGGCCCCGCGGTCGACTCCCACGAGATGCTCGTCTCCCTGATCGAGGCGGGCATGAACGTGGCCCGGTTCAACTTCAGCCACGGCTCGCACGCCGAGCACCAGGCGCGGTACGACCGCGTCCGGGCCGCCTCCAAGGAGACCGGCCGCGCCATCGGCGTCCTCGCCGACCTCCAGGGCCCGAAGATCCGTCTGGAGACCTTCGCCGAGGGTCCGGTCGAGCTCGAGCGCGGTGACGAGTTCGTCATCACCACCGAGGACGTCCCGGGCGACAAGCACATCTGCGGAACCACCTACAAGGGCCTGCCCGGTGACGTCGACCGCGGCGACCAGATCCTGATCAACGACGGCAACGTCGAGCTGAAGGTCCTGGACGTCGAGGGCCACCGGGTGCGGACGATCGTCATCGAGGGCGGTGTGGTCTCCGACCACAAGGGCATCAACCTGCCCGGCGCGGCCGTGAACGTGCCCGCGCTGAGCGAGAAGGACATCGAGGACCTGCGGTTCGCGCTGCGCATGGGCTGCGACCTGGTCGCGCTGTCCTTCGTGCGGGACGCCAAGGACGTCCACGACGTCCACAAGGTGATGGACGAGGAGGGGCGCCGCGTCCCGGTCATCGCCAAGGTGGAGAAGCCGCAGGCGGTCGACAACATGGAGGACGTCGTGATGGCGTTCGACGGCGTGATGGTCGCCCGTGGCGACCTCGCCGTCGAGTACCCGCTCGAGAAGGTCCCCATGGTGCAGAAGCGCCTGATCGAGCTGTGCCGGCGCAACGCCAAGCCGGTGATCGTGGCGACCCAGATGATGGAGTCGATGATCACCAACTCCCGTCCGACCCGCGCCGAGGCCTCCGACGTGGCCAACGCGATCCTGGACGGCGCCGACGCGGTCATGCTGTCGGCCGAGTCGAGCGTGGGCGCGTACCCGATCGAGACCGTGAAGACGATGTCGAAGATCGTCGCCGCGGCCGAGCAGGAACTGCTGTCCAAGGGCCTGCAGCCGCTCGTGCCGGGCAAGAAGCCGCGCACGCAGGGTGGTTCGGTGGCCCGCGCGGCCTGCGAGATCGCCGACTTCCTCGGCGGCCGGGGCCTGGTGGCCTTCACCCAGTCCGGCGACACCGCCCGCCGCCTCTCGCGCTACCGCGCCTCCCAGCCGATCATCGCCTTCACCACCGACGAGGGCACCCGCAATCAACTGACGCTCAGCTGGGGTGTGGAGTCGCACGTCGTGCCGTTCGTGAACAGCACCGACGAGATGGTCGACCTGGTGGACCAGGAGATCACCAAGACCAACCGCTTCAGCCCGGGCGAGATCGTCATCATCACCGCCGGCTCGCCCCCCGGTGTCTCGGGCACCACCAACATGCTCCGGGTGCACCACCTCGGCGGCGACGGCCGCTGACGGCCCCGCCGAGGTACTTGTACGGCGCTGAGGGCGCCCCCTGCGACGCAGGGGGCGCCCTCAGTTCTTGCGCGGCTCCCGAACGGGCCTGTGCGGCCGCTCAGTCGGTCGTGTACACGTGCATCCCGGGCACGTGCAGGTTGCCACCGAACTGGGCTGCCTGGGTCACCTTGGCGTTGGTGAAGTAGATGAGCGGGATGTTCAGCGGCGGCGGGCTGTCCGGGCTGAACGTCACGGGGATCAGGCCGAAGAGGTTGCCGGAGATGCTCTCGGTGTACATCACGGTGTCGCCACCGGTGATGGTCGACGTCGTGCCCTTGGCGGCCTGCACGTGGTAGGTCTTGCCGGACTGCTTGTCGTTGACCGTCTGGTGCAGGTCCCCGATGTCGGTGCCGCCGGAGATGACGTACTTCAGGACCTTCTTCTTGGTCCCGTTGGCCGTCTTCACCTCGACGATGCCCTGGTAGTCGGCGCCCTTGAGCAGCAGGGAGCTGGCGTTCAGGTACCAGGGGTCGTCCGCCACCGGCACCTTGTTGTCGATGCCGCTCTCGTCGAGCGTGGCGGCCGGGCAGTCGGCGGCGGCGTCACCGGGACTCGCCGACGGGCTGGGTGAGGCGGTGGCCGTCGCGGCCGCGTCGCCGGCCGCCGTGGTGGCGTCGTCCGCCGCCTCGGAGGCCGTGCCGGTGGTGTCCTCGACGGTGTCCTCGACCGTCTTGGTGGTCTTGTCGACCGTGTCCTTGACGGTGCCGGACGAGCCGGAGTCCTTGCTGTCCCCGGAGGACGACGAGGAAGAGGGCGACGCCGAGGACGACGCGGACTCCGACGGGCCGGGGGTCGCGCTCGCGCTCGCGGAGGACCCCGAGCCGCCGGTGAAGATGTCGCCGATCGTGTCCCCGACGGTGTCGAGCAGACCGCCGCCGCTCTCGGACGCCGACGGGGCCGCAGTGGCGGTGTCACCGGACGACGAGGTGTCCTTGGAGTCCGAGGACCCGGCGGAGGCGGTCGCCGTAGGCGTGGGGTCCGGCTTGCCACCGGAACCCGAATCCGCCGAGGTGGACCCGCCGGAGGTGTCCTTGGTGCCGCCCGACGCCGAGGGGTCCGGCGTGCTCCCGCTCGTGTCGGTGGAGTCGCCCGCGCTCTCGGAGGCGGACGGCGACGGCGAGGCGGAGGCGTCCGTGCCGTCCGAGGAGTCGGACAGCGCCTTGACGCAGTCCTTGTACTCGTCGGCCGTCAGGCTCTTCGACGACGCCGACGCCGACGGCGAGGAGCCGTTGTCGGCGAGGGCGAGGCTGGACGTGAATCCCATGCCCATGAGGACCGCGGTCGGCATCGCCACCGTGGCTATCGCCTTGCCGGCCGGCATCTGGAACCTGGTGAACAGCGGCTTCTTGGGTGCCGCGTGGCGCGGCCCGGTTCTCACACGGGACTCGTCCACCTCAGTCCCGTGGGTCACCTCGTCAGCCGGCACTGTGCCTCCCGTTCGCCCCGTTCGCCGGGCTCGTTCCTGACAGGTCGTTCGAGTCGCCCACCCCGTTCGCGTCCTTGCCGAACGACACGGGCGCGGGGGCACCGCTGTCGGCGGGCGCGGCCTCGGGCACCGCCTGCGGCTGCGGCACCGCCTGCGGCTGTGCCTCGACGCCCGGCGCCCAGGCCACCGCCATCGCTCCGCCGAGGAGGGCGAGCACGAAGCCGACGACGAAGCCGCCGAAGTTGGCCACGGGGATGGACACCAGCCCCAGCAGGATCGCCGCGACGCCCGCGAAGACCCGTACGTGCTTCTGGAACCAGAGGCTGACGCCCAGGACGAGGAGCAGCACACCGATGATCAGGGATCCCGCTCCCGCGGTGGTGGACATCGCCAGCGTCAGATGGCCGAGCTGCAGGTGTGCGTACGGGAAGTACATGATCGGAAAGCCGCCGAGCAAGACGAACAGACCAGCCCAGAACGGACGGGTGCCCCGCCAGGCGCGGAACTGCTGCCTCCGGCGGGTGAACTGGCCGGATGCGGCGGCAGGGGTCTCGGCGCTCATGGAAAACAGCTCCCTGGTGCGGCGTTGCTGTGGTGGTGATGTGTGCCACGTGTGAAACGCGGCCGGAGAGTGGACAGGCGGGGGCGCCATCGGCTCCCCCGCCCGTCAACGAATGCTCAGTAGCACTCGTGCGTACCCGTCGACAGCGACATGTGCAGTCCGCTGAGCTTGAAGGTTCCGGCAGTGGTCGCCCACGCCGTCTGCTTCACGTCGGTCAGCGTGGCCGAGTCGGCCTGCTGCGCGAAGCCGAACGGGTTGGCCTGCTCGCTGCCACCCTTCATGCCCGGACCCTTGGAGGCGTCCTTGGCGGCCACACCGATGTCGAGACCCTTGAACGTCGCGTCGGCGTTCAGGTCGGCGACGTCGATGTACAGGTTGTCGGCCTCGACCGGCTTGTCCGCGCCCGCCTTCAGGATCAGGCTGACCGATCCGAAGACCGGGATGTTCGGCGTGACCACCGACTGGCACATGTTGCTGATCGTGGCCGACTTGAAGGCCGACACGGCGACGGGGTGAGCCGTCTTGTTGCCGTCGAGCGTGTAGCCGGCGTCGAGCGCACCGTACTGCGAGAAGCCGGTGCCCTCGAGCTTGTCGGCCGTGACCTTGAACGACTGGCCGGAAACGCTGAACGACGCGGCGAGAGCGCCCTGCGCGAGGGCGACACCTATCGCTGCCGTAGCGGCGACGCTGGGCACCATGACCACAGCGAACCGCTTCCATCTGGTCCCGCCACGCACCTGGGACTCCATATTTCCTCCTTCTCGGACGTACATCTCCTGACCCTTGCTCACCACCGAGGCGGCGGCTCAGCCGGGCAGGGATGGGAGAAGCGCTACGTCCTCGGGAAGGGGAGCGCCCGCGCTCGGAGGCACGAACCGCGCCCGAATCACCGGCGATCACCCCCGAGCGACAACCACTGGTCGCGCCTGACACGCATCACGCACAACCTTGCTGGACAGGCTTCACCGTGCGGCGAAGACCCCCCTGTCCTAGAGCCGGCGCCACTGCCGCCGACTCTGCCCGGTGGGGACCCAGAGTGCCCCGCCGACCCGACCGGCTGCCGGGGTGCGGGAATGGACCGAGCGTCGCCGATCGTGGTGCATTCTCGCCGCCCGCACAAGGGGGTTCGTTACTGGCTAGTAACGGCCGGATAACCGAAGGACGACCCGGCGGTCTCGAAGTGCGACGCTGGGTGGCATCCAAGGGCAGAACAAAACCGTTGACCTTTGGACGGAACCAGACAGATCAACGGCCCTGCTTTACTGCGAGTAACAGCGGCCGCGATTACCAAGATTTGGTAAAGCGCGGCCGCCGTGACGTGGGACTGGCCGATCTTTCACCCCGGCATCACATGCCGGGAGGTTTAGCGACTGGTCAACAGCCGCTTCAGAACAGGGCGCGAGCCAGGGCCCGGCGCGCCCCCACGACCCGCGGGTCGTCCGAGCCGACCACCTCGAAGAGCTCGAGCAGCCGGCGCCGGACGGCGTCCCGGTCGTCACCCACCGTGCGCCGCACGGTCTCGATCAGCCGCCCGAACGCGTCCTCGACGTGCCCGCCCACCAGATCGAGGTCGGCGGCCGCGATCTGTGCCTCGACGTCCTGCGGCTTGTCGGCCGCGTCCCGGCGCACCTGCTGCGGGTCCGCGCCCTGCACCCGCTGGAGCAACTCCGCCTGCGCCAGGCCGAGCTTGGCCTCGGTGTTGCCCGGGTCGTCGTTCAGTACGTTCTTGTAGGCCTGGACGGCACCAGCCAGATCCCCGGCGTCCAGGGCCTGTACGGCGGCCTCGAGCAGCGCGTCGTACGGCCCCGCCGGGGGTCCGGCCGCCGCGGGGACGCCGCCGCCCGGCTGGGCGTCCGGGTCGACGGTCAGGCCGGTCAGGCCGAAGCGCTCCTCGGCGACCTGGACCAACTGGTCGAGGGTCTGCCGGATCTGCGCCTCGCCGGCGGCGCCCTGGAAGAGCGGCAGCGCCTGTCCCGCGACGACCGCGAAGACGGCCGGGATGCCCTGCACCCCGAACTGCTGCATCAGCATCTGGTTGGCGTCGACGTCGATCTTGGCGAGCAGGACGCGGCCGGCGTACTCGACGGTCAGCCGCTCCAGTACCGGGCTCAACTGCTTGCAGGGCTGGCACCACTCGGCCCAGAAGTCGATGACGACCGGGACCTCGGCGGAGCGCTGGAGGACATCGCGTTCGAAGGTGGCCTCGTCGACGTCGATGACGAGATCGGCCGGTGAGACGGCACCGGTGCCGCCGCCCTGCCGGGCGGCCTCGGCGCGCGCCTGCTCCGCCTTGGCCTTGGCCTCCTGGGCCGCCTTCACCGCGGCGAGGTCGACGACGCCGCTCATGGACATGTTCCGTGGCTGCATGCGCCTATCCTCCCCCGTTCCCGCGCGTGTGTGAAAAAACGTCGTGTCGGCGGCGCCGGGTCCCCACCCCACGCCGTGCGGTCGTCGCCCGTGCGGTCCCCACGGGCCCTCGCCGCGACCCCGCGCCGCGCGTTTTCGCTACGAGTCGTAGCGTAATACCGTCGCGGGTGCGGGCGACACCCCGCCCCGGTGATCTCCCTCACGGCCTCACAGGAACCGCCGGTTATGGTCAAGGCATGCAGAGCAGCACCCCCGCCGGCCGCCCCGGACGCCCGCGCAGCGCCGCCGCCGACACCGCGATCCTGGCCGCGACCCGGGAGGCCCTGGTGGAACTCGGCTGGTCCAAGCTCACCTTGGGAGACGTGGCCACGCGGGCCCGGGTCGCGAAGACGACGCTCTACCGCCGCTGGGCGGGCAAGAACGAACTCGTCGTGGACGCGGTGGCCGAACTCTTCGACGAACTCGAACTCCCCGACCGCGGCAGCCTCGCCGCCGACATCGAAGGCGTGGTCCTCCAGTTCGCGGCCATCCTGGCCCGCCCCGAGGCCAAGAGCGGCCTGATGGCGGCGGTCGCGGAGTCGACCCGGGACGACGCCCTGCGTCAACGGGTCCGCGCCTCCATCGTGGACCGCCAGAAGCGCCTCGTCCTCGAGGGCCGCGCCCGCGCCCAGGCCCGCGGTGAACTCCCCGCGGAGGCCGACCCCGTGGAGGCCGCCCGCACGGCCGACCTCATCTTCGACGTCGTCGCCGGTGCGGTGGTGCACCGCACACTGGTGAGCGGCAAGCCGGCGGACGAGGAATGGGTACGGAGCTTCACCCGGGTGCTCCTGCACGGCCTGACGTCACCGCCCCCCGGCCCCGCGACCCCCTGAGGGGGCGGAGCCGGGCCCGCCCCCGCCCGGTGGCGGTCAGAAGCCCGCCGGCTCCGTGTACACCCCCCACTCGTCCCGGAGGACCCCGCAGATCTCCCCCAGCGTCGCCTCCGCCCGCACCGCGTCCAGCATGGGCTCGATCATGTTGGCCCCGGACCGCGCCGCGGTCAGCATGCCGTCCAGGGCCGCACGCACACGTGCCTCGTCCCGCGCCGTCCTGCGCGCCCCGAGCACCCGGACCTGCTCCCGCTCCACCTCGTGGCTGACCCGCAGGATCTCCAGGTCGCCGGTGACCGACCCGGTGTGGACGTTGACGCCCACCACCCTCTTGTCGCCCTTCTCCAGCGCCTGCTGGTAGCGGAAGGCGGACTCGGCGATCTCGCCGGTGAACCAGCCGTCCTCGATGCCCCGCAGGATGCCGGAGGTGATCGGCCCGATCGGGTGCCGCCCGTCGGGGTGGGCCCGCAGGCCCCGCTCCCTGATCTGCTCGAAGATCTTCTCGGCGTCCGCCTCGATCCGGTCCGTCAACTGCTCGACGTACCAGGAACCGCCCAGCGGGTCGGCCACGTTGGCGACGCCGGTCTCCTCCATCAGCACCTGCTGCGTGCGCAGCGCGATCTCCGCCGCCTGCTCGCTGGGCAGGGCCAGCGTCTCGTCCAGGGCGTTGGTGTGCAGCGAGTTGGTCCCGCCGAGCACCGCCGCCAGTGCCTCCACGGCCGTGCGCACCACGTTGTTGTACGGCTGCTGGGCCGTCAGCGACACCCCGGCGGTCTGCGTGTGGAACCGCAGCCACTGCGCCTTCTCGCTCTTCGCCCCGTACACGTCCCGCATCCACCGCGCCCAGATCCGGCGCGCGGCCCGGAACTTGGCGATCTCCTCGAAGAAGTCGACGTGCGCGTCGAAGAAGAAGGACAGGCCGGGCGCGAAGACGTCCACGTCCAGGCCGCGCGACAGCCCCAGTTCGACGTAGCCGAAGCCGTCCGCGAGCGTGTACGCCAGCTCCTGCGCGGCCGTCGAGCCGGCCTCCCGGATGTGGTAGCCGGAGACGGACAGCGGCTTGTAGGCGGGGATGCCGGCCGCGCAGTACTCCATCAGGTCACCGATCAGCCGCAGATGCGGCTCGGGCTGGAAGAGCCACTCCTTCTGGGCGATGTACTCCTTGAAGATGTCCGTCTGGAGGGTGCCGTTGAGCGCGGACACGTCCACGCCCTGCCGCTCCGCTGCGACCAGGTACATGCAGAAGACGGGCACGGCCGGCCCGCTGATGGTCATGGACGTCGTCACGTCGCCCAGCGGGATGTCCTTGAACAGGACCTCCATGTCCGCCGCCGAGTCGATGGCCACCCCGCAGTGCCCGACCTCGCCCAGCGAGCGCGGGTCGTCGGAGTCGCGTCCCATCAGCGTCGGCATGTCGAAGGCGACGGAGAGTCCGCCGCCGCCGGCGGCCAGGATCATCTTGTAGCGCTCGTTGGTCTGCTCGGCGTTGCCGAAGCCGGCGAACTGCCGGATGGTCCACGTGCGCCCGCGATAGCCGGTCGGATACAGCCCGCGCGTGAAGGGGTACTCCCCCGGCCACCCGATCCGCTCGAAGCCCTGGTACTCGTCGCCGGGCCGGGGCCCGTACACCGGCTCCACGGGATCACCGGAGAGCGTGGAGAAGTCTGCGGCGCGCTTGCGCGCGGCGTCGTAGCGGGCCTGCCAGCGACGGCGGCCTTCCTCGATGGCGTCAGCATCCATACGACGAATTTACTAGGACGTCCTAGTAAATGTCGACGGCACGCCGCCGCACGGGGCTCGCGCGGCGGTGGAGGCTCAGGTGTTACGCCTCGGCGACGGCCGGGGCCTGGTCCGCGGACCCGGGCTCCAGCTCGTGGGTGATCTTCCGCTCGACGAAGAACGCGGCGGTCGGGATCGTCCCCGCCAGCAGCACCCACAGCTGCTTGCCGACCGGCCACTTGGCCTTGGAGCCCAGGTCGAAGGCGAAGACCAGGTAGACGACGTACAGCCAGCCGTGGGCGATGGCGACGACCCGGGTGAAGTCGGCGGCGCCGTCGATGTGAAGCCCGTACTTCGCGATCATGCTCAGACACAGCAGCACCAGCAGCACACCGGTGGTGTAGGCCATGACGCGGTAGCGGGTCAGCACGCTCTTTTTCATGCCGTCGAGCGTAACCGCCCGATCCGGGAGATCTTGCCCCGGGTCGCCCGCGCTCAGTCCGCGTCGAAGTCGTGCGCCGCGATCCGGAGCGGGCGCAGCATCGCGAAGAGTTCCGCGCACTCCTCGGCGTCGTACACCCCGAGGCCGAAGTCCATCGCCATCAGGTCCCGGGTGGCCGCGTCGACCACCTCGCGGCCCTTGTCGGTGATGCTGGCGAGCGTGCCGCGCCCGTCGTTCGGATTGGGCCGCTTGGCCACGAGCCCGGACTTCACCAGCCGGTCGACGGTGTTCGTCACGGAGGTGGGATGCACCATGAGCCGCTCGCCGATCTTGGACATCGCCAGTTCACCGGCCTTGGAGAAGGTGAGCAGCACCAGTGCCTCGTACCGCGCGAAGGTCAGTCCGTACGGCTTGACCACCGCGTCGACCTCGGCCAGCAGGATCTGGTGCGCCCGCATGATCGAGGTGATCGCCGCCATCGACGGCACGTTTCCCCACCGCTGTTTCCAGAGCTCGTCGGCGCGGGCGATGGGGTCGAAGGGAAGACTGAGAGGCTTCGGCACGTCACCAGACCCTACCCGCCGGTCACATCCCGGTCAGCTCCGTCTCGGCCTTCGGTCGGCCGGGCCTTCCGGGCCCGGGACCGCCCGGCGCAGATGGTGGCGGACCGCCCGCTGGGCGACGGGCCCGAGGTCCTCCAGGGCGGCCACGAGCGCGCCGAGGTGCTCCAGGGCGTCGAGGGCCGCGTGGGCGCCCGCCTCGTCCACGCCCTCGTACAGCTCGATGCCGACGAAGGACGCGGCGACCGCGCGGGCCAGGTTCGCCGGGTCGGTGAACTCGCCGAGCGGGGTCGCCGCGAGCACCCTCCGGAGCACCTGCTCCATCGACGCGATCCACAGGTCGAGGCCCGCCGCCGTGGCCGGCCCCAGGGCCTCGTGGGTCTGCGCCCCGGCCAGGAGCTGGCCGAGCAGGGCGACGTGGCCGCCGGCCCGCTCCTGTGCGTGGATCTCCCGGCCCACGGCCAGGAGCTCGGAGAGGGAGGAGACGGACGCGAGTCGCGCTCGGTGCCGGGCCACCGCGTTCTCCGCGCCGTAACGGCAGGCCGCCGCGAGGAGCTCGTCCACCGAGCCGAAGTGGTAGAAGACCAGCGCCTGGTTGACCCCGGCCGCCGCCGCGACCGTACGGGCGGACGTCTTGGCGATCCCCTGCTCGGTGAGGACGCGCAGGGCACCCTCCAGGAGCCTGGTCCTGGTCTCCTGGGACTTGCCCTGGGACTTGCCCTGGGTGCCGCGTCGAGACGTCGCCGGCTCCGGGCTCATGACCCGTTGCCGAGGGTGCGCAGGAGGCACGGGGTACCGACGCCCGAGGACAGGGTGCGCGAGCAGCGGCGGGCGGCCGGGGTGCAGGACAGGGGCGCCTTGAAGAGGGCGAGGAAGACACCGACGACGAGGAGCAGCGGGCACAGGTAGGCCAGCGCCGCGGCGAGCGGGCCGAAGAGGGGGACGGCGGGGCCGAGGCTCAGACCGGCGCCGCAGACGGTGAGCACCAGCGCGCGGACCGCGAGCTCGGCCAGCCAGTTCCGGCGCGCCCGCTCCGGGGTGATGCCGTGCTCGGCCCACAGCCGCAGCCGGTCCAGGGACCAGGCCGTCGCCCAGCCGCGCAGGGGGCGCACCACCAGCCGGTCGGCGAGCGCCCGGGGGGCGCCCCGGCGGGGGCGGTGGTCGTGACCGGCGAGGAAGCGGACACCGTCGGCGTCGGGGACACAGCGCCAGTGGTCGATGAGGGTGAGGCGGGACTCCCAGCGGCGCCGCTGGGCCGGTTCCTGGGTGCGTTCCCGCAGGATGTCGAGGCCGGCCCGTATGCGCGTCTCTATGTGGAACGCCTGGAGCGCCATGGATGTGTCCCCCTGTCGGCCGGAAGGCCGGCCCGTCCGGCCGTTTGAGCGACCGCTCAACCTGTCCACGGCGGAAGTTACACCTCTTTGAGCAGTCGCTCAAAGAGGCGGGTCTGCCGCCGGGCAGGGCGGTGGGCACGGAAAAACCCCGGCACAGCGGCCGGGGTCGGGCCCCCAGGTACGCAGGAATTCGGCCTCCACCCGCTGATCCAGCGTCTCTGCGTAGATCGTCACGTGACCAGCCTTGCAGCGGTACAGCGGTACGCCCTTGTCGCTGGTTCCGCCATTGAGCCTGCCGTCGCAGCGATAGCAGAACGCCAGACCGGCAACCAGGGGAGTCGCCCGGCGGGGTGCACGGTCGGTGCCGGTGGCCAGCGCGAGTAGACGTTCCCGTACGGCCTTGGCTTCGGCGGCAGTCAGGATCGGGTCGGCGAACTGAACCGGCGTGACGCCATCGGCAGCCAGCACCAGGGCGCCTTTGTGGGCACGGTGGCCCCGGAGCGTCGGCGACTTCAGGAGTCTGCGCCACTGGGGTTCAGACAAGCCGACCATGCGAGCGGTGCCCGCTACCGTGCCATCGCTGATCAGCTTGGCAACAGCAGCGCGGATGAGTTCGGCTTGCGCAGCGTCGACGGCGAGATAGGCCGCACCGTCCCGCCGGATGATCTGGTATCCGAACGGCGCTCTCCCGCTGGACCACCGTCCTTGTGTCCGGCGCGTCTCGTGCCCTTCGCTGATACGGGCAGCGATCATGCCGCGTTCCCACTCAGCGAGTGCAGCGAGGACGTTCCCCACCATGCGGCCGGTTGGCGTGCTGGTGTCGATCGTGTTGTCTGTGGTCGCGATCTTGGCCCCGTAGGCTTCCGCCCACGCCACCAGCCGCAGGAACTCGCCCACGCTGCGGGCGTAGCGATCCAGCTTCCATGCGATCACCACATCAGGCGTTGCCGCCATCAGCGCCGACATGCCCTTGCGCTGCTCCAGCGGCTTGGCTCCGCTGACGCCCGCATCTATGTACTCGACGGCTTCAGCCGGGTCGTACCCATGGCCGGTAAGCCACTGATGGGCAGCAGCGCGCTGAGTCTCGATTGAGGCGCTGTCGTCGCTCTCGCGGGACAGCCGCAGGTAGATCGCCGTGCTGGTCATGTACTCAAAGGTGCCTGCATTTGCCCTCGACGGAGGTGAACATGGCGTCGGTGCGGTGCGGCAGGCCCGACTCGCGGACCACGCGGACGGCGTCGGCGACGTATTCCCCCACGTCCTCGCCGACGCCGAGGGGCGTCACGGAGAAGGCGACGATCATGCGTTCACGATTCCTTCCTTGCGGGCGCGGGCGGCGATGACGGCGCTCTCGGCCTCGCGCCGGAGCTTGCGCTCGGCGAAGAAGCCGCCGGTGGGCAGGACCGAGAGGACGAAGTAGAGGACCCCGGTCCTGATGTCCCACCGGGCGCGGTTCCAGGCGTCGGCCCAGAAGACCACGTACAGGACGAACAGCACACCGTGGACCGCGCCCATCACGGGCACCGCGTTGAAGTCCGTGGTCCGCTTCAGCACCGAGCAGACGAGCAGGACGAGGAAGGACACAGCCTCCGGGGCGGAGACCAGGCGGAGGCGGCGGAGGGCGCTGGCGGTCTTGATGTCCACGGGTCACCTTCGGTGGGAGAGGGTCGACGGCATGCGCAGCGCTGACTTGTGAACGCGTGCACAAACTTCCGCCCATTGTGGCAAACCGGGGGCGGAGGCCGGGCGCCGGGGCGACACAGGCACTGTCGGCGGCACCGGCCGCCCGCTACCTTCACCCCGTGGCGATGTTCCGACTTCAAGGCAGCAAGGTGCTCGCCGTCGACATGACCGGGGACGCCGTCAAGGCGAAGAACGGCTCCATGGTCGCGTACGACGGGCAGATGGCCTTCAAGAAGCTGAGCGGGGGCGGTGAGGGTCTGCGCGGGATGGTGACCCGGCGGCTCACCGGCGAACAGATGACCGTGATGGAGGTGAGGGGGCACGGGACGTGCTGGTTCGCCGACCGGGCCTCGGAGATCAACCTCGTCGCCCTCCAGGGGGACAAGCTGTACGTGGAGTCGAGCAACCTGCTCGCGACCGACGCCGGGCTGCGGACCGGGACGACCTTCACGGGACTGCGCGGCGCCTCCCAGGGCAACGGGCTGTTCACGACGACCGTCGAGGGGCACGGACAGGCGGCGATCATGTCCGACGGGCCGGCGGTCGTGCTCCGCGTCAGCCCCCAGTACCCGCTGGTCGTCGACCCGGGCGCCTACATCGCCCACCAGGGGAACGTCCGGCAGTCCCTCCAGTCCGGTGTGACCTTCCGCACCTTCCTGGGCGAGGGCGGCGGCGAGGCCTTCCAGATCCGCTTCGAGGGGGACGGGCTGGTGTACGTACAGCCGAGCGAGCGGAACACGATCGCGGGGGACGTGTGAGATGCCGCTGAGAGAGATCAACTCCAAGATGGTCGAGGCCACCGTCGTGCCCGGGCAGCGGCTGTTCAGTCAGCGCGGCGCGATGCTCGCCTACCAGGGCGACGTCTCCTTCACCCCCAGCATCCAGGGCGGGCAGGGCGGGATCATGTCGATGATCGGGCGGCGCGTCGCCGGCGAGGCCACGCCCCTGATGACCGTGGAGGGCAGCGGCACCGTCTTCTTCGGGCACGGCGGCCACCACGTCCACGTCATCAACCTCTCCGGCGACACCCTCTACGTGGAGGCGGACCGGCTGCTGGCCTTCGAGGGCACGCTGCGGCAGGGGACGATGTTCATGGGCTCGCAGGGCGGGGTCATGGGCATGGTCCGGGGCCAGGTCACCGGGCAGGGCCTGTTCACCACGACCCTCCAGGGCCACGGGGCGGTGGCGGTGATGGCGCACGGCGGGGTCTTCGAGGTGCCGATCACACCGCAGCGGCCCGTCCACGTCGACCCACAGGCATACGTCGCCCACCACGGCGACGTACGCAACAAGCTGTCCACCGCCCTCGGCTGGCGCGACATGGTGGGGCGCGGCTCCGGCGAGGCGTTCCAGCTGGAGCTCAGCGGCAGCGGCACGGTGTTCGTCCAGGCCTCGGAGGAGAAGCTGTGAGCGGGTACGGAACTCCCGGCGGGCCCGTGGTGTACGACCCCATGACGCTGCCCGTCGACGACAACGTGAACAAGTACACCTTCTGCGTGGAGCTCAAGGGCGCCGAGTGGTTCCTGCAGAAGGGGAAGATGATCGCCTACTACGGGGCGATCGAGTTCAACGGGATCGGGCACGGGCGACTCGACCGACTTGTCCGTACGTCTTTTCATTCGCCACTGCACGCGAGCGACTGGGTCGTGGCGTCGGGGTCCGGGCGGATGCTGCTCGCCGACCGGGCGTTCGACGTCAATTCGTTCGACCTGGACGACGGCAACCTGACCATTCGCGCGGGCAACCTCCTCGCTTTTCAGCCAAGTCTTGCTCTCAAGCAGTCGATCGTGCCGGGTTTTCTGACACTGATCGGAACCGGAAAGTTCGTGGCCGCATCCAACGGACCGGTGGTGTTCATGGAACCCCCCATCCGGGTGGACCCGCAGGCGCTCGTCGGCTGGGCCGACTGCCCGTCGCCGTGCCACCACTACGACCACGGGTACCTCACGGGCGTGATGGGCGGTCTACGTGCGATGACGGGGCTCGGCGGGGCCTCCGGGGAGGAGCATCAGTTCGAGTTCGTCGGGGCCGGGACGGTGCTGCTCCAGTCGAGCGAGACGCTGATGGCGGAGCAGTCGACGGGGGCGGTTCCGCCGGAGCCGGGCGTGCCCGGCGGTGGCTCGGCGACACCGGGTGGACACGGAGCGCAACCGTCGGCGGCTCCGCGCCTTCCCGGACAGCTGGGAGACCTCCAGCGTCGCTTCGGGCTGTGAGCGGTAGTCTGCGGAGTGTGACGTCGAACGCGTGCGCACAGTCACACCACCCTCACTAGTTCGCCTTTCAACATTTTAGGTAGACTTCATTCATGGAGACCGAAACGGCCACGCGCTGGCTGACCGATGCGGAGCAGTGCGCCTGGCGCACCCACCTGGAGGTCAACAGGCTGTTGACGTATCAGCTCGAAAAGGACCTGCAGCCGTTCGGCCTGACGATGAACGACTACGAGATCCTGGTGAACCTCTCCGAGTCCGATGACGTGCGGATGCGCATGAGCGACCTGGCGTCCGCCACGCTGCAGTCCAAGAGCCGGCTCTCGCACCAGATCACCCGCATGGAGAACGCGAACCTGGTCCGGCGCGAGAACTGCGAGTCCGACCGCCGCGGGCTCTACGCCGTCCTCACCGAGCACGGCATGGAGACGATGAAGAAGGTCGCGCCACATCATGTGGCATCCGTCAGGAAGCACTTCATCGACCTGCTGTCGCCGGAAGCCCTGACGGAGCTGGACAAGGCCCTGAAGCCCATCGCCGAACACCTGCGGGGGCAGCGGGGCCGCCCCTGACCCGGCCGGGGGGGCGCGAGCGGCAGGCGGGTGTTCAGGTCTCGCCTGCCGCTCCGCTGCGCGGCATCGGCGCCGGGTCCCGTCCCGGTCGGTGTCCCGAGACCGGCACGGAGCCGCCCCGGCGCGGCACCCGGCCCGGACCCACGACCCCACGGCGACATGACCCGCCCCCTCGCCCGAGTCATGGGCACACGGGCGGAGCCCCGCCAGACTCCGGAGGCTCACCCCGAACGGCATCCAAAGCCGCAGCCCCGCAGGGAGCCCCCGGCAGGGGCACAGCCCCGCATGGCGCAAGAGGAACCGCCTACGGGCGACAGGGACGCCCCGCGATCGTCCCAGCGGCGCAGCCCCGGGCGGGGGGCCAGGCGGCGCAGCCCCCGGCAGAGGTCCAGGCGGCACAGCCCCGCAGGGGCCAGGCGGCACAGCCCCGCAGGGGCCAGGCGGCACAGCCCCGCAGGGGCGGGGGGGTGTAGCCCCCGGCGGGGGCCCAGGGGGCGCAGCCCCCGGCGGGGGAAGGGGCGGGGCCCCCGGGGATGGGAGAGGGCAGGGGCGGCGGGGGCGGGGGAACCGGACGGTCAGCCCGCCGTCAGTCCCGCCACCAGCTCGTCCGCCGCGCGGTAGGGGTCGAGCTCCCCGGAGACGATCTGCTCCGCGAGGGCGCTGAGGCGGCGGTCCCCGTGGAGGTCGGCGATGCGTTCCCGCAGGGCCGTGACCGCGATGGTCTCCACCTCCCGCGCCGCGCGGGCCAGCCGGCGTTCGGACAGGACGCCGCGCTCCTCCATCCAGGCCCGGTGCTTCTCCAGGGCCTCGACGACCTCGTCGACGCCCTCCCCACGGGCGGCGACCGTCTTGACGATGGGCGGGCGCCAGTCCCCGGGGCCACGGGACTCACCGAGGCCCAGCATGTGGTTCAGCTCACGCGCCGTGGCGTCGGCACCGTCACGGTCGGCCTTGTTGACGACGTACACGTCACCGATCTCGAGGATGCCCGCCTTGGCCGCCTGGATGCCGTCGCCCATGCCCGGGGCCAGGAGGACCACCGAGGTGTCCGCCTGGGAGGCGATCTCCACCTCCGACTGGCCCACGCCGACCGTCTCGACCAGGATCACGTCGCAGCCCGCCGCGTCCAGCACGCGGATCGCCTGCGGGGCGGCCCAGGCCAGCCCGCCCAGGTGGCCCCGGGTGGCCATCGAACGGATGTACACCCCCGGGTCGGAGGCGTGCTCCGACATACGGACCCGGTCGCCGAGCAGGGCGCCGCCCGAGAAGGGCGAGGAGGGGTCCACCGCGAGGACGCCCACCCGTTTGCCCTGTTTGCGGTACGCGGTCACCAGCGCCGACGTGGACGTCGACTTGCCGACACCCGGGGAGCCGGTCAGACCGACCACGTACGCGTTCCCGGTCAGCGGCGCCAGGGCGGCCATGACCTCCCTGAGCTGCGGGGACGCCCCCTCCACCAGGGAGATCAGCCGGGCCACGGCCCGCGGCCGGCCTTCCCTGGCCTGGGCCACCAGAGAGGAGACGTCCTGCATCACAGCTCCGTTCGCGAAAGGGACCTACTGCAAGGGCCTACAACGAGGGTGCACTCAGACCTTCGGCACGCGCACGATCAGCGCGTCGCCCTGCCCGCCGCCGCCGCACAGCGCGGCCGCGCCGACCCCGCCGCCCCGGCGCTTCAGCTCCAGGGCCAGGTGCAGGACCAGACGGGCGCCCGACATGCCGATGGGGTGACCGAGGGCGATGGCGCCACCGTTCACGTTCACCTTTTCCGTGGAAACCCCGAGGTCCTTCATTGACTGGACCGCGACGGCGGCGAAGGCCTCGTTGATCTCGATGAGGTCGAGGTCGGAGACCTCCAGGCCCTCCTTCTTCAGGGCGTGCAGGATGGCGTTGGAGGGCTGGGACTGCAGGGAGTTGTCCGGACCCGCCACGTTGCCGTGCGCGCCGATCTCGGCGATCCAGGACAGGCCCAGTTCCCGCGCCTTGGCCTTGCTCATCACGACCACGGCCGCGGCGCCGTCGGAGATCTGCGAGGAGGAGCCGGCGGTGATCGTGCCGTCCTTGGCGAAGGCCGGCCGCAGCTTGCCCAGGGACTCCGCCGTGGTGTCGCCGCGGATGCCCTCGTCCTTGCTGAAGACGACCGGCTCGCCCTTGCGCTGCGGGATCTCGACCGGGGTGATCTCGGCCTCGAAGACGCCGTTCTTCTGCGCGGCGGCGGCCCGCTGGTGGGACAGGGCGGCGATCTCGTCCTGCTCGGGGCGCTTGATGCCCAGGCGCGTGTTGTGCTTCTCCGTGGACTCGCCCATGGCGATGCCCTCGAAGGCGTCGGTCAGGCCGTCGTACGCCATGGCGTCGAGCATCTCGACGGCGCCGTACTTGAAGCCCTCCCGGGACTTGGGCAGCAGGTGGGGGGCGTTGGTCATGGACTCCTGGCCGCCGGCGACGACGATGTCGAACTCGCCCGCCCGGATCAGCTGGTCCGCGAGGGCGATGGCGTCGAGGCCGGACAGACACACCTTGTTGACGGTGAGCGCCGGGACGCTCATCGGGATGCCCGCCTTGACCGCGGCCTGCCGCGCCGGGATCTGTCCCGCCCCGGCCTGCAGGACCTGGCCCATGATCACGTACTGCACCTGGTCGCCACCGATCCCCGCACGGTCGAGGGCGGCCTTGATAGCGAAGCCGCCCAGATCGGCCCCGGAGAATGACTTGAGCGAGCCGAGCAGCCGTCCCATCGGGGTGCGAGCACCCGCGACGATGACGGAGGTCGTGCTGTTCGATGCTGACATGAGGTGGGATCCCCTTCCAGCTGCACAAAGCTGAGGAGTGAACGAGGGTTTACTTCGAATGTACTGACCGGTACCGCACCCCGTCATCGGGCCGTCGGTGTGATCGCGCGCACGTTGCGTAACCACCCGAGGCGCGCTGCACTGACACCATGCTGACGCGAATCGACCACATCGGTATCGCCTGCCACGATCTCGACGCGACCGTCGAGTTCTACCGGGCGACGTACGGCTTCGAGGTGTTCCACACCGAGGTCAACGAGGAGCAGGGCGTCCGCGAGGCCATGCTCAAGATCAACGACACGTCCGACGGGGGGTCGTCCTACCTCCAGCTGCTGGAACCGGTCCGGGAGGACTCCACCGTCGCCAAATGGCTGGCGAAGAACGGGGAGGGCGTCCACCACATCGCCTTCGGTACGGCGGATGTCGACGCGGACGCCGCGGACATCCGGGGGAAGGGCGTACGCGTTCTGTACGAGGAGCCACGACGTGGCTCCATGGGGTCGCGGATCACCTTCCTGCACCCCAAGGATTGCCATGGCGTACTCACAGAACTGGTCACATCGGCGCCTGTTGAGTCACCTGAGCACTGACCCTCGTACATAAGGGCCGGTAGGGTTGGGGGCGGTCGTCCCGCATCACCGGGACGGCCGGGTCCTGCCGTCACCGGCAGGACCTCCGGGGTCCGGGTTTCGGGGGACGAGCGTCGGGGCAGCAGCCCGTGCTCCACCGTTGATCTGACACCATTCCCCGGGGGCCCCGTCCGGCGGATGGACGGAGCTCGTTTGGACAGGCTTGCTACCAGGGGACGGATGGGACCGCGCAGTGCGGGGCTACGAGAGCCAGGAGCGAGAGCCGGCGGCTGACGTCGACCACCTCTCTCGGTTCGAGGCCGAGATGAAGCGGCTGAAGACCGAGCGGGAAAAGGCGATCCAGCACGCCGAGGACCTCGGCTACCAGGTCGAGGTGCTGCGCGCCAAGCTGCACGAGGCGCGGCGCACCATCATGTCCCGGCCCGCCTTCGACGGTGCCGACCTCGGCTATCAGGCCGAGCAGTTGCTGCGCAACGCCCAGGTCCAGGCCGACCAGTTGCGCCAGGACGCCGAGCGGGAGCTGAGCCAGGCCCGCGCCCAGACCCAGCGCATCCTCCAGGAGCACGCCGAGCAGGCGGCCCGGCTCCAGGCCGAGCTGCACGCCGAGGCCGTGGCCCGCCGCCAGCAGCTGGACCAGGAGCTCGCCGAGCGGCGCCAGACGGTCGAGTCGCACGTCAACGAGAACGTGGCGTGGGCCGAGCAGCTGCGCGCCCGCACCGAGGCCCAGGCCCGCCGGCTCCTCGACGAGTCCCGCGCCGAGGCCGAGCAGGCCATGGCCGCCGCCCGGGCGGAGGCCGAACGGGTGACCGCCGAGGCCCGGCAGCGGCTGCAGAGCGAGGCCGAGGCGGCCCGCGCGGAGGCCGAGCAGCTCCTGCGCCGCGCCCGCACGGACGCCGAGCGGCTGCTGAACGCCGCCTCCACCCAGGCGCAGGAGGCCACCGACCACGCCGAGCAGCTGCGCACCTCCACCGCGACGGAGTCCGACGCGGCCCGCCGCCAGGCCACCGAGCTGAGCCGGGCCGCCGAGCAGCGCATGGCCGAGGCGGACGAGGCCCTCCGCAAGGCGCAGTCCGAGGCCGAGAAGGTGCTCACGGAGGCCAGGGAGGCCGCCGCCAAGGCGCTCGCCGGCGCCGAGTCCGCCAACGAGCAGCGCACGCGCACGGCGAAGGAGCAGGTCGCCCGGCTGGTCGAGGAGGCCACCAAGGAGGCCGAGAACACCAGGTCCGAGGCCGAGCAGCTGGTCGCGGACGCCCGCGCCGAGGCCGAGAGGATCGTCGCGGAGGCCGCCGAGAAGGCCCGTACGCTCACCGCCGAGGAGAGCGCGACCCAGCTGTCCAAGGCGGCGAAGACCGCCGAGGACGTGCTGAACAAGGCGGCCGAGGAAGCCCGGAACACCACCAAGGCCGCGACCGAGGAGGCCGAGCGGATCCGCCGGGAGGCCGAGGCCGAGGCGGACCGGCTGCGCGGCGAGGCGCACGACATCGCCGAGCAGCTCAAGGGCGCGGCGAAGGACGACACCAAGGAGTACCGCGCCAAGACCGTCGAGCTCCAGGAGGAGGCCCGCCGGCTGCGCGGCGAGGCCGAGCAGCTGCGCTCGGACGCGGTCGCCGAGGGCGACCGCATCCGCGCCGAGGCCCGGCGCGAGGCCGTGGCGCAGATCGAGGAGGCGGCGAAGTCCGCCGAGGAGCTGCTGGCCAAGGCGAAGGCGGACGCGGACGAGCTCAGGCAGAAGGCCACGACGGACAGCGAGAAGGTCCGTACGGAGGCCATCGAACGGGCGACGACGCTGCGCCGGCAGGCCGAGGAGGTCCTGGAGCGCACCCGCGCGGAGGCCGAGCGCTCCCGCGAGGAGGCGGTGGAGCTCGCCGAGACCATCACCTCGAACGCCGAGCAGACCGCGCGCGAGCTGCGCGAGGAAGCCGAGCGGGCGGTCGAGGCCCGGCAGGCGGAGGCCGCCGAGGAGCTGACCCGGCTGCACGCGGAGGCGGAGGCGCGGCTCGCGTCCGCCGAGCAGGCGCTGACGGACGCCCGGGAGGAGGCCACGCGGCTGCGCCGGGAGACCGGCGAGGAGACCGAGCGGCTGCGCACGGAGGCCGCCGAGCGGATCCGTGCGCTCCAGCAGCAGGCGGAGGCGGAGGCCCAGCGGCTGCGGGACGAGGCCGCGTCGGACGCGTCCGCGTCCCGGGCGGAGGGCGAGGCCATCGCCGTACGCCTGCGGTCGGAGGCCGCGGCCGAGGCGGAGCGGCTGAAGTCGGAGGCCCAGGACTCCGCCGACCGGGTGCGGGCGGAGGCGCAGGCCGCCGCCGAGCGGCTGGCCGCGGAGGCGTCCGAGACGCTGGCCGCCGCGCAGGAGGAGGCCGCCCGCCGGCGCCGCGAGGCCGATGAGCTGGTCGGTGCCGCGCGCGCGGAGGCCGGCCAGGAGCGTGAGCGGGCCCGCGAGCAGAGCGAGGAGCTGCTGGCCTCCGCGCGCCGGCGCGTGGAGGACGCGCAGGCCGAGGCGGTCCGGCTGGTGGAGGAGGCCGACCGGCGCGCCACCGAGATGGTGTCGGCGGCCGAGCTGCACGCCCAGCAGGTACGGGACTCCGTCGCCGGGCTGCACGAGCAGGCACAGGAGGAGATCGCCGGTCTGCGCTCCGCCGCCGAGCACGTGGCGGAGCGGATGCGCCGGGAGGCCGAGGAGGAGGCGGGCCGGGTCCGCGCCGACGCCTACGCCGAACGGGAGCGGGCGAGCGAGGACGCGAGCCGGCTGCGCCGCGAGGCGCGGGACGAAACGGAGGCCGCCAAGGCGCTCGCCGAGCGGACGACCGCGGAGGCGATCGCCGAGGCCGAGCGGCTGCGGGCGGACGCCACGGCGCACGCCCAGCGGGCGCGGACCCAGGCGTCGGACACGCTGGCCGAGGCCGACCAGTCCGCGGCGCGCGCCCGGGCCGAGGCCCGGGAGGACGCCAACCGGATCCGTTCCGACGCGGCGACGCAGGCGGACACGCTCATCACCGAGGCGCGCAACGAGGCCGAGCGGCTCCAGTCGGAGACGATCGCCGAGGCCGACCGGGTCCGGGCCGAGGCGGTGGCCAAGGCCGAGAAGCTGATCGCGGACGCCTCCGGCGACGCGGAGCGGCTGCGCGGCGAGGCCGCCGAGACGGTCGGGGCCGCGCAGCAGCACGCGGAGCGGGTCCGCACCGACGCGCAGCGGGTCAGGGCGGACGCGGAGGCGGAGGCCGAGCGGCTGGTGACGACCGCCCGTGAGGAAGCCGAGCGGACGCTGGACGAGGCCCGCAAGGAGGCCAACAAGCGGCGCTCGGAGGCGGCCGAACAGGTCGACACGCTGATCACGGAGACCACGGCCGAGGCCGACAAGCTGCTGACCGAGGCGCAGCAGCAGGCGCTGAAGACCACCGCGGAAGCGGAGTCGCAGGCCGACACGATGGTGGGCGTGGCCCGCCAGGAGGCCGAACGGCTGGTGTCCGAGGCACGGGTCGAGGGCAACTCGACGGTGGAGAAGGCCCGTACGGACGCGGACGAGCTGCTCGTCGGCGCCCGCCGGGACGCCACCGCGATCCGGGAGCGCGCGGAGGAGCTGCGCGACCGCATCACGGGCGAGATCGAGGAGCTGCACGAGCGGGCCCGCCGTGAGGCCGCGGAGACGATGAAGTCGACCGGTGACCGCTGCGACGCGCTCATCAAGGCCGCCGAGGAACAGCTCGTCAAGGCGCAGGCCAAGGCCAAGGAGATCGTCTCGGAGGCGAACTCCGAGGCGGGCAAGGTCCGTATCGCGGCGGTGAAGAAGGCGGAGGGGCTGCTCAAGGAGGCCGAGCAGAAGAAGGCCTCGCTGATCCGGGAGGCCGAGGAGCTCAAGGCCGAGGCGATCCGCGAGGCCAGGCGGTCGGTCGAGGAGGGCAAGCGCGAGCTGGAGGTCCTGGTGCGCCGGCGCGAGGACATCAACGCCGAGATCTCCCGTGTCCAGGACGTGCTGGAGGCGTTGGAGTCCTTCGAGGCCCCGTCGTCCGGGAAGGACGGCGGCGTCAAGGCGGGCGCCACCGTGGGACCGCCCCGATCGGGTGGCAAGTCGTCAGACAGCTAGCGCACAGGGTGGTTTCTGATGTCTTCTGGGTGCTTTGACCCCTTCCTCGGCAAGATCATTCGCAAGCCGTCCGGGGGTCAGCCACTCAAAAGAGGTGTCATTCTCCAGATCAAACACGTATCCGCTCGATGACACACCGCTTCGGCCCCTAGGATTCCACCTATCACCTCACCGGTCTCATTCGACAGGAACCCCATGAGCGACACTTCCCCCTACGGCTTCGAGCTTGTGCGGCGTGGGTACGACCGCGCTCAGGTGGACGAACGAATCTCCAAGCTCGTCTCCGACCGTGACAGCGCTCTCGCCCGCATCACCGCTCTGGAAAAGCGCATCGAGGAACTCCACCTCGAGACGCAGAACGCCCAGGCCCAGATCAGCGACGCCGAGCCGTCGTACGCGGGTCTCGGCGCGCGCGTAGAGAAGATCCTCCGCCTCGCCGAGGAAGAGGCCAAGGATCTGCGTGAGGAGGCCCGGCGCGCGGCCGAGCAGCACCGCGAACTCGCGGAGTCGGCGGCCCAGCAGGTGCGCAACGACGCGGAGTCGTTCGCCGCGGAGCGCAAGGCCAAGGCCGAGGACGAAGGCGTCCGGATCGTCGAGAAGGCCAAGAGCGACGCCTCGCAGCTGCGGGCCGACGCGCAGAAGGACGCGCAGTCCAAGCGCGAGGAGGCGGACGCCCTCTTCGAGGAGACCCGCGCCAAGGCCGCGCAGGCCGCCGCCGACTTCGAGACGAACCTCGCCAAGCGCCGCGAGCAGTCCGAGCGCGACCTGGCCTCGCGTCAGCAGAAGGCCGAGAAGCGCCTGGCGGAGATCGAGCACCGCGCCGAGCAGCTGCGCCTGGAGGCCGAGAAGCTGCGCACCGACGCCGAGCGCCGCGCCCGCCAGACCGTCGAGACGGCCCAGCGCCAGGCCGAGGACATCGTGGCCGACGCCAACGCCAAGGCCGACCGCATCCGCTCGGAATCCGAGCGCGAGCTCGCGGCTCTCACCAACCGCCGCGACAGCATCAACGCCCAGCTGACGAACGTCCGCGAGATGCTCGCCACGCTCACGGGCGCCGCGGTGGCCGCGGCCAGTTCGCCGGCCGATGACGAGCCGATCTCCCGCGGGGTTCCGGCCCAGCAGTCCCGGTAACACCCGGACGCCCGGCGACCGCACGCAGTCGAAGCCCCCTGCCACTCCTTCCGGTGGCAGGGGGCTTCGTCCCGTTCTAGCGTGACCGCATGATCGAGCTGGACGGACTGACCAAGCGGTACGGCGAGACGCTGGCGGTCGACGGACTGAGCTTCGCCGTGCGGCCGGGCATCGTCACCGGTTTCCTCGGGCCGAACGGGGCAGGGAAGTCCACGACCATGCGGATGATCCTCGGCCTCGACCGTCCCACCGCCGGGGACGTCCGGATCGACGGCACGCACTACGACCGGCTGAAGGACCCGCTGACGTACATCGGGGCGCTGCTGGACGCCAAGGCCGTGCACGGGGGCCGGAGCGCGTACCACCACCTGCTGTGCCTCGCGCAGAGCAACGGGATCCCGAAGAGCCGGGTGCGGGAGGTGCTGGAGACGGTCGGGCTGACCTCGGTGGCACGGAAGAAGGCCAAGGGGTTCTCGCTGGGGATGGGGCAGCGGCTCGGGATCGCGGGGGCGCTGCTCGGCGATCCGCGGATCCTGATGTTCGACGAGCCGGTCAACGGGCTCGACCCGGAGGGCATCCACTGGATCCGCACCCTGATGAAGTCGATGGCGGAGCAGGGGCGGACGGTGTTCGTCTCGAGCCATCTGATGAGCGAGATGGCGCTGACCGCCGACCACCTGGTGGTCATCGGGCAGGGGCGGCTGCTCGCGGACACCTCCATGGCCGAGTTCATCCGGCAGAACTCGCGGTCGTACGTCCGGGTCCGCAGCCCCGAGCAGGAGCGGCTGCTGGACGTGCTGCACCGGGCCGGGATCACGGCCGTGGAGGCGGGCGGCGGGGCGCTGGAGGTGGACGGCGGGAAGGCCGAGCTGATCGGCGAGCTGGCCGCCGAGCACCGGGTCCCGCTGCACGAGCTGAGTCCGCAGCAGGCCTCCCTGGAGGAGGCGTTCATGAGGCTGACGGCGGGGTCGGTGGAGTACCACGCGCACAGCGACACCGCGCCCGTGCCCGAGGGCTGGGGCGCCGACTGGAAGAAGGGCACCTGAGTCATGGCCGCCGTCGAGGTCGTCCGGTCCGAGTGGACCAAGATCCGGTCTGTCGCGTCCACGCTGTGGACGCTCTCCGTCGCCGTGGTCGTCTCCGTCGCCGTCGGCATGCTGATCTCGGCCCTGTCGAGGAGCCAGTACGACAGGATGCCGGTACGGGAGCGGCTCTCCTTCGATCCCACCCTGGTCAGCTTCGCGGGCATGACCCTCGGCCAGCTCGCGCTGATCGTGTTCGGCGTGCTGGTGGTGTCCAACGAGTACAGCACCGGCATGATCCGCACCTCGCTGGCGGCCGTGCCGCGGCGCGGCACCTTCCTGTTCAGCAAGATCGCGGTGGCCACCGGGCTCGCGCTGGTCGTCTCCTTCGCCACCAGCTTCGCCGCCTTCTTCCTCGGGCAGACCGTGCTCGGCCCCCACCGGGCACAACTGGGCGACCCGGGGGTGCTGCGGGCGGTGATCGGCGGCGGGCTGTACATGACCCTCATCACCGTGTTCTCCATGGGCGTCGCCGCGATGCTGCGCTCGCCGATGCTGTCGCTGGGCATCCTGATGCCGTTCTTCTTCCTGGTCTCCAACATCCTCGGCAACGTCGACGCGACGAAGAAGATCGGCCGGTACCTGCCCGACCAGGCCGGCAGCCGCATCATGCAGGTGGTCCCCCGAATCGGCGACGACACCCCGTACGGCCCCTGGGGCGGGCTGGGCATCATGCTGCTCTGGGTGATCGCGGCGGTGGCGGGCGGCTACGTCCTCCTCCGGAAACGGGACGCCTAGGGCATCGGCGCCCGGAACGACAGCGGCTGGGCCGAAGCCCCGTGCCCGTGCCCGGTACGGCGGGCGGGGCCACCGCCGTCCACACCCCAGGCCGGCTGCGGAGGCCCCGTCACCCGCGCCGAGGGCGTGCCCCGCGCCCGCCGCGGCAACGGCTGAGCTGCATCCCGGTGCGTGCTCCGGCGGTCCCGGAGCCAGGGGCCCGGGACCGTGCCCGGTACGGCGAGCGGGGCCACCGCCGTCCACACCCCAGGCCGGTTACGGAGATCCTCGTCCGCCTGAAGGGCGTGCACGTCGGTGCGTGCTCCGAGAGTCCCCGAGCCAGGGCTCGGGTCTGCACCGGGGGTGCGGCGAGTGGAGGCACCGCCCACACCCCAGGCCAGTCGGCGGAGGCCCCGTCGTCCGGGCGAAGGCGTGCCCCGCGCCCGCCGCGGCAGCGGTTGAGGCGCACGCCGGTGCGTGCTCCGGGGGTTCAAGGGGCTCGGGTCCGTGCCCGGTGAGTGGGGGTGCCTCTCGCGGGCCGTTGCCTCCGCCGCCTTCATCCGCCCGGGCAGCGGAGCGCGTGCGGGGCTTTACTCTCCCTTGGGCGGAACCGTCAGCGCCCGGATATCCTCCTAACCCTTACGGGGGCGTGTGCCCTGCTGTCCTGAACCTTTTGATGGGTGCGGAGCATGATCGAGGCTGTCGGCCTGACCAAGCGCTACGGCGACAAGACCGCCGTGTACAACCTTTCCTTCCAGGTACGACCGGGCGCCGTGACCGGCTTCCTCGGGCCCAACGGCTCGGGCAAGTCGACCACCATGCGGATGATCCTCGGCCTGGACAACCCGACCGCGGGCACGGTGACGATCGGCGGCTATCCGTACCGCAAGCTGCCCAACGCACCCCGCCAGGTCGGCGCGCTGCTTGACGCCAAGGCCGTGCACGGCGGCCGGCACGCCCGCAACCACCTGCTGTGCCTGGCGCAGCTGTCGGGCATCCCGGCCCGGCGGGTGGACGAGGTGCTCGGGGTCGTCGGACTCCAGGACGTGGCCAAGAAGCGCTCCAAGGGGTTCTCGCTCGGCATGGGCCAGCGGCTCGGCATCGCGGCCGCGCTGCTCGGCGACCCGCAGGTGCTGCTGTTCGACGAGCCGGTCAACGGCCTCGACCCCGAGGGCATCCTCTGGGTGCGCAACCTGATGAAGGCGCTGGCGGCGGAGGGGCGGACCGTGTTCGTCTCCAGCCATCTGATGAGCGAGATGGCGCTGACCGCCGACCACCTCATCGTCATCGGGCGCGGCCAGCTGCTCGCCGACATGAGCGTGAAGGACTTCATCTCGGCCAACTCGGCCGACTTCGCGCGGGTCCGCACCCCGGACAGCGAGCCGCAGCTGCGGGAGAAGCTGACCTCCGCGCTCACCGAGGCGGGCGGTCACGTGCTGCCGGAGCAGGACGGCGCGCTGCGGGTCACCGGGCTGCCGCTGCCCCGCATCAGCGACCTCGCGCACGAGTCGGACGTACGGCTGTGGGAGCTGTCGCCGCACCAGGCCTCGCTCGAGGAGGCGTACATGCGGATGACCCAGGGCGCCGTGGACTACCGCTCGACCATCGACGAGAAGGCGGGCCTGCAGCAGCCGCTGCCGCCCGGCGCCCAGCCGCCCCTGCCGGTCCCGGGCCAGGGCCAGCCGGGCTGGTACGCCCCGCCGCCGCCCCAGCAGCAGGGCGGGGCGCCCGTGGGGCCGTACGGCGGCCCCGGGGCGCCCGCGGGGGCGTACGGCCCTCCGGCGGGGGCGCCCGGCCCGTACGGCGCTCCCGGTGCAGGCCGGCCGAATCCCTACGCCCAGCCGCCCGTACCGCAGCAGCCGCCCGCCCCCGCGGCGCCCGCCGCCCCGGCGCCGGCCGCCGCGCCGGCCGCGGAATCGCCCGGGTCCGCCGCCCCCGCCCCCGCCGCACCCGTCGCCCCGACCAAGCCCGAGGACGCCCGATGAGCACCCACCAGCCCCCGATGCCGCAGGCAGCAGCCGCCGTGCCCGAGTGGCAGGCGGCGCCCGGAGCCTCGTACTCCGGATACACCTCGCCGATCCCGGTGGTGCGCACGCACCTCGGGCACGCGGTCGCCTCCGAGTGGACGAAGATCAGGTCGGTGCGCTCGACGATGTGGACGCTGGGCGTCTTCGTGCTGCTGGTGGTCGGCATCGGGCTGGCCGCCGGCGCGCTGGTGGCGGACTCCACCTCGGACATGGACGGCCAGAGCGCCCTCGGCCTGGGCTTCTTCGGGCTGCTGCTGGGCAGCATGTGCATCATCACGCTCGGCGTGCTGACCACGGCCTCCGAGTACGGCACCGGCATGATCCGTACCACGATGGTCGCCTGCCCGAGCCGGGGGCGGGTGCTCGCGGCGAAGGCGATCGTGTTCTTCGCCGTCGCCTTCACGGTCACCCTGGCGTCGGCCTCCCTCGTGGCCATGGCCCAGGTGTCCATGCTCGACGGCAGCGGCGCCAGCCACCCGTCCGGCGGCGAGTGGCTGAAGGCCACGGTCGGCGTCAGCCTCTACATCGCCCTGCTCGGCCTGGTCTCGCTCGTGATCGGCTCGATCATCCGGCACTCCGCGGGCGCCGTCACCATCATGATCGGTGCCGTGCTCGCCCCGCTGGTGATCGCGCTGTTCATGTTCTCCGAGTCGCTGGCGAGCCTGCGCGAGAAGCTGGTCCAGTACTCGATCCCCAACCAGTTGAGCGTCTTCTACTCCAACTCCCTCAGCCGGTCCGGCCCGTCCGGCTGGGACCCGCTGTGGATCATGCTGGGCGTGACGGCCGTCGTGTTCGGCGCGGCGTACGCGCTGCTGCAGAAGCGCGACGTCTGACCGGTCCGGTCGATCCGACCGGTTGCGGGTTCTTCAGAACCTCGGCGCGTTACGGGACCGCTGCACCCGCGTGGTGCGGCGGTCCTTCGCGTTCCAGCACGCCTTGTGCCAGTGGCGGCGGTCGTCGACGCCCGAGTGCTCCGGCCAGGCGACGACGTGCGGGACGCCGGAGGGGATCACCTGGTCACAGCCCGGGCAACGGTAGGTCTTGCCCTCCGCGCTGGCCCCGGCCACGTGCCGCACGCTCCAGTTCTCGCCCCGCCAGTTCTCGGTGGACTGCCACCCGCCGTACCGGTCGGCGCGGTCGTCCTCGGCGCTCCGGGCGGACGCGGCCGTGTCCTTGGGGCCCTTGGGGCGGTTGCGACGCGGGGACACGGGACACCTCTCGGGGCTCTGCAGGAAGGCGGGCTGTGACCAGCCTACGCGTCCCCGACGTGGGTACGCGTAGGGAACCAATCCATACAAGTCCCCCTGCCAGCCGACGCATTCTGCAGACAATCCGCAAATCCCTTTGCCAGGCCGTGTCCTCGTCACGTGTCCCACGGTTATGCCGGGTGGGGGAGCTCCGCGTCGGAGCCGAGGAAGCAGGAAATGCGATGCGCGTAGGAAGTTTTGTGCTGGCCGCCCAGTTCCCTGGGCAGGGCCAGGGGGAGGCACTGCACCGGGCGGTCCGCTCGGCACAGGTCTCCGAGGAGGCGGGCCTCGACGCGGTCTGGCTGGCCGAGCACCACTTCGTGCCGTACGGCACGTGCCCGTCCGCGGTCACCCTGGCCGCCCTGCTGCTGGGCCGCACCCGGCGCATCCGGGTCGGTACGGCGGTCAGCGTGCTGCCCACCGTGCACCCGGTCGCCCTCGGCGAACAGGCCGCGCTGCTGCACGTGACCAGCGGCGGCCGCTTCACGCTCGGCGTGGGCCGCGGCGGCCCGTGGGTGGACCTGGAGGTCTTCGGCGCGGGCCTCGCCGCCTACGAGCACGGATTCCCGGACTCACTCGATCTGCTGCTGCGCTGGCTGCGCGAACCGGCCGTGGCGGCCTCGGGCGAACGGTTCTCCTTCCGTGAGGTGCCCGTCGTACCGCGCCCGTCGGAGGCGCTCACGGACCTCCCCGGGCCCGAGGTCGTCGTCGCCTGCACCTCCCCGTCGAGCGTGCGGCTGGCGGCCGAGCGCGGGCTGCCGATGCTGCTCGGCATGCATGTCGGGGACGAGGAGAAGGCCGAGATGACCGCGCTGTGGCGACGGCACGCACGGGCGTGCGGCCGGCCGGACGAGGAGATCGCCCACGCGGCCCATGTGTCGGCCGGCGTCTGCCAGATCGCGGACACCCGTTCCGACGCGACGGAGACCCTGCTGAAGGCCATGCCGGGCTGGCTGAAGCAGGGTCTGGAGGCCCATGTGACGGTGGACGACCGGACCCGGTCGATGCGCGATCCGCTGGCCTACACCGAACTGCTCTGCGGGCTGCACCCGGTCGGCACTCCCCGTCTGTGCGCCGAACGCCTCAGGGCGACCTCGGAGCGCACCGGCATCTCCCGCTTCGCGCTGCTCGTGGAGGGCTCGGGGGACCTGGCGGCGACGGAGGAGAACGTACGACGGCTGGGTGCCGAGGTACTGCCCCACCTGCGCTGACCGGTCGGCTCCCCTGGAAGGTGAGGGGCTTGCCGGCGAGGGGCTTGCCGCTCCAGTACTGATGGCACCTCCCGCGGGTGGAGCGGCAAGCGGCGACTCACTGCGTCAGCGGTTCGCGGGCTCCGCGTCAGCAGTCCCTGAGCTCCGGGGACTGGTTCAGCAGCTGACCGCGCACCGAGGTGAAGCGGGCCAGACGCGCGTCGGCCGAGGTGTCCATCGGGAACACCGCCACCCGGTGGCAGTTCTGGAACGCCAGCCGCACACCGAAGTGCCGCTGCAGCGCGCCGCGTATCGCGTCGCTGGCGAGCGCGCGCAGCAGCTGACCGCGTGCCTGCTCGTCCGGCGGGGGCGTCTGGTTGTCGGCGAAGTCTCCGCCGTCCACCTTCAGCTGGGCCACCAGGGAGCTGATCATCTCCCATGCGTAGGGCAGGGAGATCCGGACGCAGTCGACGAAGTCGGCTTCGTCGACCTCGCCTCGCTCGGCCTGTTCGAGTAGGGCCGGTGAGACGTCGAGCGACATGGGTACTCCTCTCGCACCCCCGAACAGCAGGGGTTGCCGGACAGGTAAGGGAGTTCGCGATGCCGGACACGCTGAGTACACGCATCGCGACCTCCCGTTCCCTACCGTAGGCAACGGACGGTGACGGCACCAGGAGAATGCGTACATACGCAGATCCCTTTAGGCACACAATCGGCCAGGTATGAACACGTACGCTCAGAACAAACAGGGCGGCCCAGAGGCTCCCGGTCGAGGGCGGTGGCGGGAGACAGGCGGGCGGATCGCGGGGGCGGCGGGGTGTCGAGTAGCGTTGCCGACCATGCGTCTCGTCATTGCCCGGTGCTCGGTCGACTACGCCGGCCGGCTCACCGCCCACCTCCCCTCGGCCCCCCGCCTGATCCTGGTCAAGGCGGACGGCAGCGTCTCGATCCACGCGGACGACCGGGCGTACAAGCCCCTCAACTGGATGTCGCCGCCCTGCACGCTGAAGGAGGGCTCGGGCGACGAGGAGGGCGTCTGGACCGTCGTCAACAAAGCAGGCGAAAAACTGATCATCACGATGGAGGAAATCCTCCACGACACCTCGCACGAACTCGGCGCGGACCCCGGCCTGATCAAGGACGGCGTGGAAGCACACCTCCAGGAACTGCTCGCCGACCGCATCGAAACGCTCGGCGAGGGCTACACCCTGATCCGGCGTGAGTACATGACCGCGATCGGGCCGGTCGACATCCTGTGCCGGGACGGCGAGGGCCGGACCGTCGCCGTGGAGATCAAGCGGCGCGGCGAGATCGACGGGGTGGAGCAGCTCACCCGCTATCTGGAGCTGTTGAACCGCGATCCGCATCTCGCCCCCGTCCGCGGCATCTTCGCCGCCCAGGAGATCAAGCCGCAGGCCCGCGTCCTCGCCACCGACCGCGGCATCGGCTGCCAGGTGCTCGACTACGACGCGCTGCGCGGCATCCAGGACGACAAGCTGCGGCTGTTCTGAACGGCGTTGCCGTGGGGCACGCGGGTGGGGGCCGGGCCCGGCTGGGGCCCGGCCCCCGCCCGCGTCACATCACCCGACCCGTACCGCCGCTCTGCGGGGCGCTCGCCGAACCGCCGGCCGCCGCCGGGGCGCTGGAGACGGCGCCGCTGGCGGTGTCGGACGTGGAGGGAGTGGACGGCGCCGTGTCCGTGGGGTCGGGCGTGGTGCTGTCGGTCGGCGTCGGGGTGGTGCTCTTCGTCGGCGTCGAGGAAGGCGTCGACGTGGTCGGGGCCGGGCTCGACGCCGACGGCCTGGACGTCGTCGGCCTCGGCGACGTGCTCGGCGAACCGCCGTCGCCCGTCCCCTTCGTACCGCTGGGCTCGTCCGAGGGCCGGCTGGCGGCCGGGGTCGGCGTCGGGTCGTCCGCCGTGCCGTACGTGCCGTCGGGGCCGGGATCCGTCGGCCGGCTGACCACCGCGCCGGCGCCGGCGTCGCCGCTGCCGTTGCCCGGGGCCTGCGCGCCCAGGTCGCCGTCGTCGGTGCCCTCGTCGGCGGACGGGTTGACGCTCACGTTCTTCGCCGGTTTGTCCGCGTTGTCGTTCGAGGTCATGCCGAGGGTCACCACCGTGCCGAGCACGGCGGCGAGCAGCGCGCCCGAGCCGGCCGCGACGAGGTTGCGCCGGGCCAGCCGCCGCAGGCCGCCGCCCCGGACCGTGGGCAGCGGCGCGGTGACCGCCGCCGCCCGGTGGGTGATCAGGGTGTCGTCGGAGGGCGGCTGGAGCCGCGGGAACGGGGCCAGGACCCCGCCCGGGGGCGGGGCCGGCTCCTCACGGCGCACGTCGGGCACTTCCTCGCCCGCGGTCGCCCCGATCCCGGGCACGTCGCCCGTGCGGTCGGCGACCAGGGCGAGGGCGCGGCGGCCGGCGACGGTGCCGCGCTTGTCGGCGAGGGCGGCGCGCAGGCCGATGGACGCCTCGAGTTCGGCGCGGGCCCGGTCGAACTGGCCGCCGCACAGCGCGAAGATGCCGAGTTCGTGGTGGAAGTAGGCCTGTTCGGCCACCTCTTCGGCGAGCCGGGAGGCCTCGGCGCCGGCGCGCAGGGCCCGCTCCCAGGCGCTCCAGTGCAGTCCGGCGGCGAAGGCGGGCGCGACGGTGCGGGCGAGCCGGAGGGCGACGCTCTCCTCGCCCTCGGCGAGCGGGGCCGTCAGCGGCACCAGCACGGTCAGCGCGGCGAGCACCGCGTCGGCCTCCGCGCACACCCGCTCGGGCGTGACGGACGGGTGTCCGGCCCACCAGGTGTAGTGCTGGGCGGCGGCGTGGGCGGTGTCCGCGACGTCGTCGGCGTATCCGGCGGCCTCCAGCTGGGTCCGCACGCCGACCGCGAGGCGGTAGCGGGAGCCGACCGGGGTGACCAGTCCGCAGGAGGCGAGCTCGCCGAGGGCCGCGTCCGCGTGGGTGTCGCCGACCAGCGCCGGCAGGTGCGCCTGGTGCGGGACCTCGCCGCCGAGCGCGACGGCGAAGCGCAGGGTGGCGCGGGCGGAGGCGCTCAGCCGGGAGGCGAGCAGCCGGGCGGGTGCGGCCGCCTCGGCGAGCGACGGCAGGGGCATGTCCTCGCCGTTGCCGGTGTCCGTGCCGGGCGGGGCGTCGAAGGGGGCGTCGACCGGGTGCCGTAGGTCCTCGAAGACCCCGACCTCGTCCACGGCGCCCGCGCCGGCCCGCAGGTGGTCGCGCTGCCCGAGCAGGGCACCGGCCTGGACGAACCGCAGGGGCAGGCCCTCGGACTCGAACCAGAGGTCACCGGCCCAGTTGGCCTCCTCCTCGGTGAGGACGCGGCCGACGGCGCGCTCCAGGATCTCCACGCCCCCGGCCCGGTCCAGGCCGCCGAGGGGGATCTCCCCGACCGCCGAGTCGGCGGACGGGGCGGGCACGTCCGGGGTGGCGCTGATGAGGAAGGCGCACTCGGGGGTGGCGTCGAGGAGTTCGTCGAGGGCGGCGCCGCCGAACTCGATGTCGTCCACGACGACGACCGCGCCGATCTCGCGGACCAGGTCGAGCACCTCGTCCGGGTCCGGGCGGTGCAGGGGCGTGTCGTACACCGCGTGACAGAGGTCGCGGAGCAGATCGGCCGTGGTGCGGTGGAAGCCGGTGAGGCGGACGACGCCGTCGGGGGCGAGGTCCGCGCAGTCCTCGGCGACCAGGTCGAGCAGGGCGGTGCGGCCGGAGCCCGCCGGGCCGGTCAGGCGTACGGAGCGGCCGCGGGCGAGCAGGCGTACCAGGCTCTCGCGCTCGTCCTGGCGTTCCAGGAGCGACAGCGCGGGCCGGTCCGGTCCGGGCGGTACCGGTGGCCGGGCCGCGCGGTCGGTGGCGGCGCGTTCGGCGGCGGCGAGCTTGGCGGGCCTGCCGGGCCGCTCTCCCGGCGGGCAGGGCTCGATCTCGCTGCCGTCGACCGGGTTGACGGTGAGCAGGAAGTCGCCGGTGACGAGCTGCACCGTGCGGGCGAGTGCCGGCGCGCTCTGTCCGAAGTCGCTGGTGAGGGATTCCCTGGGCGGGCGCTGACGCGGCGTGGTGCCCGCCCCACTCCGAGACGCGCTCGAGCGGGAGGTACCCCCGGTGTCCTGGCCGTGGTCCTCGGGTCCCCGGTTGATCGGGTCCATAGGTTCTAGCCCCCCAAAAGCGTCGTGTGCCCGTGTCCGGCCCCTCCCGGCCTGCTGCACACCGCGCTGTCGCTTCTGGTCCGGGCCCGCTCGAGGGTTGCGAGGCAGCGGGCGACCGAACCCTAAACCTTGGCACAGTATCTACGACAGTCCGGGGTGCCGCGCGGTCCGGGACATCACGGTCTCGTGATGATTGCACCTGACATGCGGTTGGGCGCATCCGTCCGGGTCTCCCCCGTCGCCCGTTTCACACCCGCTTCGCGGCGTCCCGCGCGGGCGTCTCACACCCGGGGCAGCGACTCCACGCCGATGCCGCCCTCGATCGCCAGGATCCGGTGCAGCCGGGTGGCCACCAGCAGGCGCTGCATCTGCGGCGGTACGCCACGCAGCACCAGGCGCCGGCCGCAGCGGCCGGCCCGCCGATGGGCACCCATGATCACCCCGAGTCCGGTGGCGTCCCAGGAGTCCAGCTCGGTCAGGTCGAGCACCAGGTCGCCGACTCCGTCGTCGACGGCCGAGTGGAGGACCGTACGGGCGTCCGCCGCGCTCCGGACGTCGAGGCGGCCCCCGACGACCAGCTCGGCGTGGTCGCCCCTGATGTACATATGCGCTCCCCGTGAGTGCGTCTCGTGCTCGGTGGTGTCTGGTGATGCAACCTCTGACGTCGGTGAACGGTCAGAGGTTGCCGTCTGTGAGCGAACCGATACCGAATTCACCCGCGAGGGTGACGGTCTCCGTACGTGTAGAAGCCCTGCCCGCTCTTGCGGCCGATGTCACCGGCGTCCACCATCCGGCGCATCAGCTCCGGCGGGGCGAACTTCTCGTCCTGCGACTCGGTGTAGATGTTGCTGGTGGCGTGGAGCAGGATGTCGACGCCCGTCAGGTCGGTCGTGGCGAGCGGGCCCATGGCGTGGCCGAAGCCCAACTTGCAGGCGATGTCGATGTCCTCGGCGCTGGCGACGCCCGACTCGTACAGCTTCGCCGCCTCGACGACGAGGGCGGAGATGAGCCGGGTGGTGACGAAGCCGGCCACGTCCCGGTTGACGACGATGCAGGTCTTGCCGACGGACTGGGCGAACTCCCGTGCGGTGGCGAGGGTTTCGTCGCTGGTCTTGTAGCCGCGCACCAGCTCGCACAGCTGCATCATCGGGACCGGGGAGAAGAAGTGGGTGCCGACCACGCGCTCCGGGCGTTCCGTCACGGCCGCGATCTTGGTGATCGGGATGGCGGAGGTGTTGGAGGCGAGGACGGCGTCGTCGCGCACGATCTTGTCCAGGGTGCGGAAGATGTCGTGCTTCACTTCGAGTTTCTCGAAGACGGCCTCGACGACGATGTCCGCGTCGGCGGCGGCGTCGAGGTCGGTGGTCGCGGTGATGCGGGCCAGCGCGGCGTCGGCGTCGTGCGCCTCCAGCTTGCCCTTGCCGACGAACTTGTCGTACGAGGCCTTGATGCCGTCGGTGCCACGCTTGAGTGCCTCGTCGGTGACGTCGCGCAGGACGACGTCCCAGCCCGCCTGAGCGGAGACCTGGGCGATGCCGGACCCCATGAGACCGGCCCCGATGACGGCGAGCTTCCGTGCCACTCCGACTCCCCTCACACGCTGTTTACGGTTGCCTCTTCGGCGGACCATAGCGCTCGTGGGGGGCCGTGTGACCGGTAAGTAATGCGCGTCACGTCTCATTTGGCGGACATCACACCGACAGGGGGCAGGCCGCGCCTCGGACGGCGTAGTTGAGCACCTTCTCCCCCAACAGCTCCTCCATGTCGTCGAGGAGGTCCAGTACCTCTCGTGACACTTCGTCCGGATCGCGCCCCTTGACCATCTCGCGCCCGACGACCGCCATGACGGTGCTGTCCACCCAGCCGATCTGACCGGCCATCAGGTACGGCTCCTCGTCGCCGCCCGCCGCGCCGGTCTCCTCACGCAGGGCTCGCTCCAGGTTCGCCTGGCCCTCCTGTGCGATGGCCCACAGCCGGGAGCGCAGCGCGGGCGCCTCTTTGGGGTCGCTGTCGTACGCGAGGGCGATGAAGGTCCGCACCCCGCAGGAGTTCGGGCCCGTGATCAACGCGCTGACCGTGCCGTCCATGCTGCTGTCCGGCCTGATGCTGCCCATGACCCTGGCTCCGGCGTGGCTGGACGTGCTCTCCCACTTCGTCCCGTTCCGCTATCTGGTGGACGCGGTGCGGGACGCGTACGTGGGCTCGTACACGTCCGCCCACATGCTGTACGGCGCCGTGGTGGCCGTCGGGTCCGCCACGGCGGCCGTGACGGTGGGCACACGGGTCTTCCGGACCTCCGGGTCGTAACTACGCTGGTGACATGGTCAATCTGACGCGCATCTACACCAGGACCGGCGACCGGGGCACCACCGCCCTCGGTGACATGAGCCGGGTCGCCAAGACCGATCTCCGGATCTCTGCGTACGCGGACGCCAACGAGGCGAACGCGGTGATCGGCACGGCGATCGCGCTGGGCCGGCTCGACGAGGAGGTCGTCAAGGTCCTCACGCGCGTCCAGAACGACCTGTTCGACGTGGGCGCGGACCTGTCGACGCCGGTGGTGGAGAACCCCGAGTTCCCGCCGCTGAGGGTCGAGCAGTTCTACGTCGACCGGCTCGAGGCGGACTGCGACCGCTTCAACGAGAAGCTGGAGAAGCTGCGGTCGTTCATCCTGCCCGGCGGTACGCCGGGTGCGGCCCTGCTGCACCAGGCGTGCACCGTCGTACGCCGCGCCGAGCGCTCCACCTGGGCCGCGATGGAGGTCCACGGCGAGGTGATGAACCCCCTCACCGCCACCTACCTCAACCGCCTCTCGGACCTCCTGTTCATCCTGGCCCGCACGGCGAACAAGGAGACCGGGGACGTGCTGTGGGTGCCGGGCGGGGAGCGTTAGGCCCGGCGGTCGCGCGGGGTGCGGCACGGTGTCACGAACTGGTCCAGACCTCTTGACCGATGGTCCAGACCTTTCTGTTCTCGCGGCACCGTGGGCATGAAGGCTCAGTCATGCCCCTGACATCCCCCTAGAGGAGGCGCACCATGCGCTTCGTACCCAGAGCCGCGGCGGGGTCCGCGACCCTGTTGCTCCCGATTCGGGCTAGGCCACATTGACGCGCTGACCGGGCGGGGCTGCCTCCAGCCACGCGAGGAAACCGGTCAGCGCGTCGTCGCTCATGGCGAGTTCCAGGCGCGTGCCCCGGTGCGTGCAGGCGAGGACGACGGCGTCCGAGAGCAGGGCCAGCTCCTCCTCACCCTCGGGCAGCCGGCGGCCGGCCACCTCGATCTGCGCCCGCTCCAGGACCCGGCGCGGGCGGGGGGCGTAGGAGAAGACCCGGTACCACTCGATGCGGTCACCGTTGTAGCGGGCGACCCCGTAGCTCCAGCCCTTGCCGCCCGTGTCGGGTTTCTCCGGCACGTCCCAGCGCAGCGAGCAGTCGAAGGTGCCGCCGGAGCGCTGGATCAGCCTGCGGCGCAGGCCGAACAGGAACAGTCCCATCACCACGAGTACGACCACGATCCCGCACACAGTCAGAGCGAGGACCATCGGCACCGACCTCCTCGTCTCCTAGGTAACGGAACGTAAAAAACACCCGTATTCACCTCAGCCGCGGCCGGCTCCGGATCGCTCCGGTGCCGACCGCGGCCGAGTTGCGTCATCGCGCGCTCCCCCAGAGCCTAGAGGGCCCGGGAGGAGCGCCAAAGTTCAGCGCGCCGCCGCGGCGCGCAGTCGGACGTCCGCCCGGCGCTCGGCGGTGGCGTCGCCTTCCGCCTTCGCGCGCTCGAGCTCGCGCTCCACGCGCTGGACGTCGATCTCGTCCGAAAGCTCGGCGATCTCGGCCAACAGCGACAGCTTGTCGTCCGCGAACGAGATGAAACCGCCGTGCACCGCGGCGACGACCGTTCCACCTTCACTCGTACGGATGGTCACCGGGCCCGACTCCAGCACACCGAGCAGCGGCTGGTGACCGGGCATGACGCCGATGTCGCCGGACGTGGTGCGCGCGACGACCAGGGTGGCCTCGCCGGACCAGACCTCTCGGTCGGCCGCGACCAGCGCGACGTGCAGCTCAGCAGCCAAGGGTGGCTCCTCGGGTCACCACCCGGCGGGTCTGCCGGGTGTTGGTTACAAGTCTAGTAGGCGTGGGAGAGGGGGCGGGACGAACCCCGCCCCCTCGGACCTGAGCACAGCTCACGGTGAGCGCGAGGCTCAGGAGACGCCCAGCTCCTTCGCGTTCTTCTTCAGGTCCTCGAGACCACCGCACATGAAGAACGCCTGCTCCGGGAAGTGGTCGTACTCACCGTCGCAGATCGCGTTGAACGCGGCGATGGACTCGTCCAGCGGAACGTCCGAGCCGTCCACACCGGTGAACTGCTTGGCGGCGTGGGTGTTCTGGGACAGGAAGCGCTCCACGCGACGGGCACGGTGGACGACGAGCTTGTCCTCCTCGCCGAGCTCGTCGATACCGAGGATCGCGATGATGTCCTGGAGGTCCTTGTACTTCTGCAGGATCGTCTTCACGCGCATGGCCGCGTTGTAGTGGTCCTGCGCGATGTAGCGCGGGTCCAGGATCCGGGACGTGGAGTCCAGCGGGTCCACGGCCGGGTAGATGCCCTTCTCCGAGATCGGACGGGAGAGCACCGTCGTCGCGTCGAGGTGGGCGAAGGTGGTGGCCGGCGCCGGGTCGGTCAGGTCGTCCGCGGGGACGTAGATCGCCTGCATCGAGGTGATCGAGTGACCGCGGGTCGAGGTGATGCGCTCCTGGAGCTGGCCCATCTCGTCCGCCAGGTTCGGCTGGTAACCCACCGCGGACGGCATGCGGCCGAGCAGCGTGGAGACCTCGGAACCGGCCTGGGTGAAGCGGAAGATGTTGTCGATGAAGAACAGCACGTCCTGCTTCTGGACGTCGCGGAAGTACTCCGCCATCGTCAGACCGGCCAGGGCGACGCGCAGCCGGGTGCCCGGGGGCTCGTCCATCTGGCCGAAGACCAGCGCGGTCTTGTCGAGGACGCCGGACTCCTCCATCTCCTGGATGAGGTCGTTGCCCTCACGGGTGCGCTCACCGACGCCCGCGAAGACGGAGACGCCCTCGTGGAGGTTGGCGACACGCATGATCATTTCCTGGATCAGCACGGTCTTGCCGACACCGGCGCCACCGAACAGACCGATCTTGCCGCCCTTGACGTACGGGGTCAGCAGGTCGACGACCTTCAGGCCGGTCTCGAACATCTCGGTCTTCGACTCGAGCTGGTCGAACGCGGGGGCCTTGCGGTGGATGGACCAGCGCTCGCCGTCGTACGTCTCGTCGGTGTTCAGCACCTCACCGAGGGTGTTGAACACCTTGCCCTTGGTGAAGTCGCCGACCGGGACGGTGATGCCCGCGCCCGTGTCGGTCACCGGGGCCTGGCGGACCAGACCGTCGGTGGGCTGCATGGAGATGGCGCGGACCAGGCCGTCACCCAGGTGCTGGGCGACCTCCAGGGTCAGCGTCTTCTTCTCGCCCGCGTTCGCCGGGTCGGCGACCTCGACGTGGAGGGCGTTGTAGATCTCCGGCATCGCGTCGACGGGGAACTCCACGTCGACGACCGGGCCGATGACCCGGGCGACGCGGCCCGTAGCCGTCGCGGTCTCAACAGTGGTGGTCATTAGCGGTCACTCCCCGCGGTCGCGTCGGCCAGGGCGCTCGCGCCACCGACGATCTCGCTGATTTCCTGGGTGATTTCGGCCTGGCGGGCCTGGTTGGCAAGCCGGGTGAGCGTCTCGATGAGCTCACCGGCGTTGTCCGTGGCCGACTTCATCGCGCGCCGCGTGGCGGCGTGCTTCGAAGCGGCCGACTGGAGCAGCGCGTTGTAGATACGGCTCTCGACGTACCGCGGCAGCAGGGCGTCGAGGACGTCCTCCGGCGACGGCTCGAAGTCGTACAGCGGGAGGATCTCGCCCTGCGGCTTCTCCTCGGCCACCTCTTCGAGACGGAGCGGCAGCAGCCGGGCGTCGAGCGCCGTCTGCGTCATCATCGAGACGAACTCGGTGAAGACGATGTGGAGTTCGTCCACGCCGCCGTCCGCCGTCTCCTTCTCGATCGCCTCGATCAGCGGCGCCGCGACCTTCTTGGCGTCCGCGTACGAGGGCTCGTCGGTGAAGCCGCTCCACGACTCCGCGATCTTGCGCTCACGGAAGTTGTAGTGGGCGACACCGCGGCGGCCGACGATGTACGTGTCGACCTCCTTGCCCTCGCGCTCCAGGCGTGCGGTCAGCTGCTCCGCGGCCTTGATGGCGTTGGAGTTGAAGGCGCCGGCCAGACCGCGGTCGCTCGTCAGGAGCAGGACCGCGGCACGGGTCGGGGTCTCGGCCTCCGTGGTGAGCGGGTGCTTGGTGTTCGACCCGGTGCCGACCGCCGTGACCGCTCGGGTGAGCTCGGTCGCGTACGGCGTGGAGGCCGCCACCTTGCGCTGCGCCTTGACGACGCGCGAGGCGGCGATCATCTCCATCGCCTTCGTGATCTTCTTGGTCGCGGAGACGGATCGGATGCGACGCTTGTAGACCCGGAGCTGGGCTCCCATGAGTCAGGTCCCTTCCGTCGTCACTTGCCGGAGGTGGCAGGGGCGTCCTCGCCGAGCAGCTTGCCGTCCGACGTCTCGAACTGCTTCTTGAACTCCGCGATCGCGTCGGCGATGGCCGTCAGGGTGTCGTCGGACATCTTGCCGCCCTCCTTGATGGAGGTCATGAGGCCCTGCTCCTTGCGGTGCAGGAACTCCAGCAGCTCGCGCTCGAAGCGGCGGATGTCGGCGACGGGGACGTCGTCCATCTTGCCGGTGGTACCGGCCCACACGGAGACGACCTGGTCCTCGGTGGCCATCGGCTCGTACTGGGCCTGCTTGAGCAGCTCGACCATGCGCTGACCGCGCTCCAGCTGGGCCTTCGACGCGGCGTCCAGGTCGGAACCGAAGGCGGCGAACGCCTCCAGCTCGCGGAACTGGGCCAGGTCCACGCGGAGGCGGCCGGAGACCTGGCGCATCGCCTTGTGCTGGGCCGAGCCACCGACGCGGGAGACCGAGATACCGACGTTCAGGGCCGGACGCTGGCCGGCGTTGAACAGGTCGGACTCCAGGAAGCACTGGCCGTCGGTGATGGAGATGACGTTGGTCGGGATGAACGCCGAGACGTCGTTGGCCTTGGTCTCGACGATCGGCAGACCGGTCATCGAGCCGGCACCCAGGTCGTCGGAGAGCTTGGCGCAGCGCTCCAGCAGCCGGGAGTGCAGGTAGAAGACGTCACCCGGGTAGGCCTCACGGCCCGGCGGGCGGCGCAGCAGCAGCGACACGGCGCGGTAGGCGTCGGCCTGCTTCGACAGGTCGTCGAAGATGATGAGGACGTGCTTGCCCTCGTACATCCACTGCTGACCGATGGCCGAACCGGTGTACGGCGCCAGGTACTTGAAGCCGGCCGGGTCGGACGCCGGGGCGGCGACGATGGTCGTGTACTCGAGGGCGTTGTTCTCCTCCAGCGCGCGGCGCACGCCCGCGATGGTGGAGCCCTTCTGGCCGATGGCGACGTAGATGCAGCGGACCTGCTTCTTCGGGTCGCCCGAGCGCCAGTTGTCGCGCTGGTTGATGATCGTGTCGATGGCCAGAGCGGTCTTGCCGGTCTGGCGGTCGCCGATGATCAGCTGACGCTGGCCACGGCCGATCGGGGTCATCGCGTCGACGGCCTTGTAGCCGGTCTCCATCGGCTCGTGCACCGACTTGCGGACCATGACGCCCGGAGCCTGCAGCTCCAGGGCGCGGCGGCCGGACGTCTCGATCTCGCCGAGGCCGTCGATCGGGTTGCCGAGCGGGTCGACGACGCGGCCGAGGTAACCCTCACCGACCGCGACGGAGAGGACCTCACCGGTACGGCTGACCGGCTGTCCCTCCTCGATACCGCTGAACTCGCCGAGGACGATGGCACCGATCTCGCGCTCCTCGAGGTTGAGGGCGAGGCCGAGGGTGCCGTCCTCGAACTTCAGCAGCTCGTTGGCCATGGTCGAGGGCAGGCCCTCCACCTTGGCGATGCCGTCGCCGGCAAAGGTGACCGTACCGACCTCCTCGCGCGAGGCCGCGTCCGGCTCGTACGACTGGACGAAGTTCTCCAGCGCGTCCCGGATCTCCTCCGGCCGGATCGTGAGCTCCGCCATCTGGGTTCCCTGCTCTCCTTGTTGGGCCCGAAGTTTCACTTGGGGGGTTGGGGGACTCCCCCCAATAAGAGGTGAATCCTCTGCACGGCCCAACCAGGGCCGTCGTGTACGTCGTGCGTGTTGAGTTACGGCTAGCTCGCCATGCGGCGGGCGGCGTCCTCCAGCCGGTCCGCGAGGGAGCCGTTGATGACCTCGTCACCGACCTGCACCCGGATCCCGCCGATGACGTCGGGGTCCACGTCGAGGTTGAGGTGCATCCGGCGGCCGTAGAGCTTCGCGAGGGCGGCGCCCAGGCGCTGCTTCTGCGGGTCGCTCAGCGGCACCGCGGAGGTGACGACGGCCACCGCACGGTCCCGGCGCTCGGCGGCGAGCTTGGACAGGGACTCGAGTCCCGCCTCCAGGCTACGTCCCCGCGGCGCGGTCACGAGGCGGATCACCAGACGCTCGGTGGCCGCCTTGGCCCGGCCGCCGAGCAGCCGGTGCAGCAGCTCGACCTTGGCCGCGGTGGTGGCCTTGCGGTCGGTCAGCGCGGACCGCAGCCCGGTGTTCGAGGAGACGATCCGGCCGAACCGGAACAGCTCGTCCTCGACGTCGTCGAGCGTGGCCGCCCGCTGCGCGGCGGTGAGGTCGGCGACGTCGGCCAGCTGCTCCAGCGCGTCCACCAGGTCGCGGGGCTGCGACCAGCGGGAGCGCACCAGTCCGGACACCAGGTCGGCGGCGGCGCCGCTGACCTGGCCGCCGATCAGGCGCTGGACGAGCGTGGCCTTCGCCTCGCCGGGCTGCGCCGGATCGGTGAGGACCCGACGCAGCGACACCTCGCGGTCGAGCAGCGCGGTGACGGCCGCCAGCTCGTCGGCGAGCTGCGTCGCGTCCACGGACGTGGCGTCCGTCAGCGCGTCGAGCCGCTCACGTGCGGCTGCCAGTGCCTCGCGGCTCGCTCCGTTCATCGCGTGGCCTCGGCCTTCTCCTCGAGCTCGTCGAGGAAGCGGTCGATCACACGGCTCTGCCGGGCGTGGTCCTCGAGGGACTCACCGACGAGCTTGCCGGCCAGTTCGGTGGCGAGCTTGCCGACGTCCTGGCGGAGCGCGGACGCGGCGGCCTTGCGGTCGGCCTCGATCTGGGCGTGGCCGGCGGTGATGATTTCCTCACGCTGCCGCTGGCCCTCGGCGCGCATCTCGGCGATGAGCGCGGCGCCCTGCTCCTGAGCCTCCTGGCGCAGGCGCGCGGCCTCGTGCCGGGCCTCGGCGAGCTGGGCCTTGTACTGCTCGAGGACGCTGTGGGCCTCGGTCTGAGCGGCCTCGGCCTTCTCGATACCGCCCTCGATGGCCTCGCGACGCTCTTCCAGGACCTTGTTGATGGTCGGAAGGAGCTTCTTGGCGAGGAAGCCGAAGACGATGACGAAGGCGATCAGGCCGATGACGAGCTCCGGCCACGGCGGAACGAGGGGATTCTCCTTCTCCGCCTCGGCCGCGAGCTGAACCAGTGCGTGGTTCACATCAGTGCCTTTCGTCGAATGGGGCTGTCGCTGACGTTCGTCTTAGTAGACGAACGGCATGACGAGGCCGATGAGGGCCAGCGCCTCACAGAAAGCGAAGCCGAGGATCTGGTTGGCGCGGATCAGACCGGCCGCCTCGGGCTGGCGGGCCAGGGCCTGGGTGCCGTTGCCGAAGATGATGCCGACGCCGACGCCCGGGCCGATCGCGGCGAGGCCGTAACCGATGGAGCCGAGGTTGCCTTCGACCGCAGCGAGGGTCTGGAGAGCGGACATGCCGGTTCTTCCTTCTCTTTCAGTGACCGGTGGGGGTTGGCCACCGGATGTCTTTGGGGGTGGTGAGCGGTGCTCAGTGGTGCTCGGCGAGCGCGCCCTGGATGTACGTGCAGGTCAGCAGCACGAACACATACGCCTGGACGGCCTGGATGAAGAGCTCGAACAGCGTCATCACGATGGTCATCGAGAACGACACGGCGGAGTACGCGATGCCGATGCCGTTGAGCATGTACCAGCTGGCGACGGTGAAGAGGACCAGCAGGGTGTGACCGGCGAACATGTTCGCGAACAGTCGGACGGCGTGCGTGAACGGCCGGACCAGCAGGTTCGAGAAGAACTCGATGGTCATCGACAGCGGCAGCACCGCGCCCAGCGACTTGTCGTAGCCGGTGACGTTCTTGAAGAAGCCCACGAAGCCCTGACGCTTGAACGTCAGCACGACCCAGGTGATGTAGACGATCGCGGCCAGCACGATCGGGTACGCGATGATCGACGTCACCGGGAACTGAGCGACCGGAATGATGGACCAGAGGTTCATCATCCACACGAAGAAGAAGAGCGAGACGGCCAGCGGGACGTACTTCTCGCCCTCGCGCTTGCCGAGTGTCTGGTAGACGATGCCGGTGCGGACGAAGTCGTAGCCCGCCTCGGCGATCATCTGGAGCTTGCCCGGGACGACCTTGGGCTTGGCGAACGCCGCCCAGAAGAAGCCCACCACGATGATGGAGCCCAGCAGGGCCAGCAGCATCGGCTTGTTGAAGTACAGGCCGTTGCCGTCTGCGTTGCCCCAGAGCGGCTCGAACATGAACGAGTGCAGGCCCGGAGCGACGTTGTCGAAGCCACACCCGTCGAACAGGTGGCAGCTCGAGTCGAAAGCGAGCGTCTGCGTCGGGTCAGCACTCACCGCGGGCTCCTTCAGCGTGGCGCATAGGTACGGCAACCTCGTTGTGTCGGCGCGGCGTGCGGCCGCGGTTCGGCACGGGACTGGTGTTACGGATGTGGGGGCGGCTGGGGGGCATCTCGCCTCGCGATTGAGCAGGCGTCAGCTCGGATGCCCGCGCCCGCGATGCCGCAGTTGGCACCGGACGATAGCAGGATCTCTCGTGCGCCTTTATCCCGGGCCTACCTCTCACGATGAATGCCCTGACTTCTCGGGCTTGTCACCCTTCGAAGAGGCGGTCGAGTCGGGCTCGACATAGAGGATCTTGGCGTTCATGTGCGCACGCGTCTGCGCGGCGATCCAGGTCAGGGTGCCGGCGACGAGCGTGAACGCGAAGGCCTTGGGGTTGAACAGGGCCGTGTGCTTGAACGCGGCCACGAAAACGAACAGCAACAGCAGCTGCGCGGCGTAGAGCATGAGGCCCATGGCCTGGAACAGGTGCGGAAGCGATGCGGCGGTGCGCTGGAGCACGTAGAGCCCGATCCCCATGAAGAGGATCACGATCACCGTCGCCACGACCGCCCCGACGGCACCCTTGCCGCCCGCGACCACACCGCTCACGACGGCGGCGATCACGCCGACGGCAGCCGTGGGTACGGCGGCCTGGGCCAGCATCCGGGCGTCATGGGACGGCATGGCGGCAACTCCGCTTTCACAAGGGGGCAGGGTGTCGTCATGGACGAGCGTAGTCCCGGTCTGAGTGTGGGAGACCTCACGCCGGGGGACCGTCGCAGTGCGGTCCTTCGGCTCCATCCGGGGTTCTCGTGAACCGTATCACAAACTATTTGATGAGGTCTTTACCTGGTTGGTGTGCTTGCTGTCACACATGAGGGTGACAGTGCGCGTCTGTGCAAAAATCGGGGCGCCTTGTCTGGTATTAGGCTGCTTCGCTCCCCCACGACTTGGCAATGCTCTAGTCAGATTCTTACCTTGAGCCGCCGCCGACGCGGGAGCGGGAACGGGCGCCGAGGGCGGTCGCTCCGTTGACTCCGGCCACCCCGGCGGCGACCGGATCGGGGTGCGCGGCGGCGTCCTCGGCGCCGTGTCCGGCGGTCTGCGCGGCCTGCGTGTGCTCGTACGCCGCGGACGCGCGACGCCGCCGGTACCGCGGCGGCACGAAGCGCTCGGCCCAGCGCGGGATGCGCGGGGTGAACCGCGGCAGCAGGAGCAGCACGAGTCCGATCGCGCTGAGGCAGGCCACCCCGAGGACGATCCACATCGACGCGGAGTTCACCGAGTAGGCCAGCGCGCCGAAGCCGATCAGCGCCGACCAGAAGTACATCAGCAGCACGGCCCGGCTGTGCGAGTGCCCGATCTCCAGCAGCCGGTGGTGCAGGTGCCCGCGGTCGGCGGCGAACGGCGACTGACCGCGCCAGGTGCGGCGCACGATGGCCAGGACCAGGTCGGCGGCCGGCACGGCGATGATGGTCAGCGGCAGCAGCAGCGGGATGTAGACCGGCACCGTCTGGTGCACGGCCGCCTTCTCGGAGCCCGCGTACAGGTTCAGCGCGTCCGGGTCGACCTGTCCGGTGATGGAGATCGCGCCCGCGGCCAGCACCAGCCCGATCAGCATCGAGCCGGAGTCGCCCATGAAGATCCGGGCCGGGTGCATGTTGTGCGGCAGGAAGCCCAGGCACATGCCCATCAGGATCGCCGAGAACAGGGTGGCCGGAGCGGCGGCCTCGATGCCGTACGAGTACCAGATCCGGTAGGCGTACAGGAAGAACGCGGCGGCGGCGATGCACACCATGCCGGAGGCGAGGCCGTCGAGGCCGTCGACGAAGTTGACCGCGTTGATGGTGATGACGACCAGCGCGACCGTCAGCAGGGTGCCCTGCCACTGGGTGAGCGCCACGTTGCCGACGCTCGGGACGGGCAGCCACAGGATCGTCAGACCCTGCATGACCATCACACCGGCGGCGATCATCTGGCCGCCCAGCTTGATCAGGGCGTCGATCTCGAACTTGTCGTCCAGGACACCGATCAGCCAGATCAGGGCCGCCCCGGAGAGCAGCGCGCGCGGCTCGTTGGACTTGGTGAAGACCTCACTGAGGTTGGTGAGGTGGTCCGCGACCAGCAGCCCCGCGCACAGGCCGAAGAACATCGCGATACCACCGAGCCGCGGAGTGGGTTCCCGGTGCACGTCACGGGCCCTGATCTCCGGCATCGCCCCGGCCACGATCGCGAACTTCCGTACCGGCCCTGTCAGCAGATACGTCACCGCGGCCGTGATGCAGAGCGTCAGGAGGTATTCACGCACGGGCTTCCCCACAGGTCTCGCTGGCCATCTCAGCCCCACACCCTAGCGACGTACGCATATCTGTGGGGACTGCCGGGTAGCGACGATGGTTGCACGTGAGGCTGTGTGCTCGGGCGCACATCGGTGTCCACGACGGTGTGCGCGCGCCGCGGCTACCCGTGCTCGGCCGGAATACGGCCCGGATACGGCGGGAATCCGCCCGCCAGCTCCCGCACCTCGCGCCGCGCCGCGGCGGGCTCCGCCGTGCCGCGCAGCACGCCCGCGAGCAGCGCCGCGATCCGTGCCATCTCCCTCCCCCCCATGCCCTGCGTGGTCACCGCGGCCGTACCGAGACGCAGACCGCGGGCGTCGCCGTGCGGCAGCGCGCAGCAGTCCAGGACCATTCCGGCGGCGGCGAGCCGGCCGCGGGCGGTGCGTGCGTCGACACCGAGCGGGGCCGGGTCGGCGGTGACCAGGTGGGTGTCGGTCCCGCCGGTGGTGACCGCCAGTCCCTCGGCGGCGAGCCCGTCGGCCAGCGCCCGCGCGTTGGCGACCACCTGATGGGCGTACACGGTGAACGCCGGTGCCGCCGCCTCGCCGAACGCCACGGCCTTCGCCGCGACGGAGTTCATCTGCGCGCCGCCCTGGGTGAAGGGGAACACGGCCCGGTCGACGCGCTCGGCCAGCTCGCCGCCGCACAGGAGCATCCCGCCGCGGGGACCGCGCAGCACCTTGTGGGTGGTGGCGCACACGATGTCGGCGTACGGCACCGGGCTGGGCGCCGCCCGGCCCGCGACCAGCCCGATGGGGTGCGCGGCGTCGGCGATCAGATAGGCCCCGACCTCGTCGGCGACCTCGCGGAAGAAGGCGTAGTCGATGTGGCGCGGGTAGGAGATCGACCCGCACACGATCGCCTTGGGCCGGTGCGCGCGGGCCAGCGCCCGCACCTGGTCGTGATCGATGAGCCCGGTCTCCGCGTCCACCCCGTACCCCACGAAGTCGAACCAGCGGCCGGAGAAGTTGGCGGGCGAGCCGTGGGTGAGGTGACCGCCGTGCGGCAGGCCCAGGGCGAGGACGGTGTCGCCCGGCCGCAGCAGGGCGGCGTAGGCGGCCAGGACGGCGGACGACCCCGAGTGCGCCTGTACGTTCGCGTGGGCCGCCCCGAACAGCCGCTTGGCCCGCTCCACCGCGAGGCGCTCCGCGACGTCGACGATCTCGCAGCCGCCGTGGTACCGGGCGCCCGGATACCCTTCCGCGTACTTGTTCACCAACGGCGATCCGAGCGCGGCCAGCACCGCCGGCGAGGTGAAGTTCTCCGCCGCGATCAGCTGGAGCCCCGCCGACTGCCGCTCCAGCTCACCCAGCAGTACCCCGGCCAGCTCCGGATCCTGCCGCCGCAGGACATCGGCCTCGAGGGCATGGGTGACCGACATGACGCACTCCGGGCGATCGACGGTGACGTCCCTCCAATGTAGGCCGCACACGACCACCCCGCGCGACATCCTCCCCCCGACCGGTGCACCAGGTGGCCCAGAGAGAAAGCTCATCGCCCCGGCAGGGCGCGCGAACCTACAGGGGCGAAGCCCCTGAGGCCGCAGGGCGCGCAGCCCCCCGAGCGTCCCGGCGACGGAACCCCACAGGGCGCAGGGGCGCAGCCCCACAGGGAGACAGCCCCGCAGGGGGACAGGCGCGCCAGCCCCACAGGGGCGCAGGGGCACAGCCCCGCAGGCGCGCAGCCCCACAGGGGGACAAGCGCGCAGCCCCACAGCCCCGCAGGCGCACAGCCCCACAGGGGGACAGGGGCACAGCCCCACAGGGGTGCAGGGGCGCAGCCCCGCGAGCGTCCCGGTGACGGAACCCGGCGGGGGTGCAGGGGGCGGAGCCCCCGGTGGGGTCGAAGGGGCGGAGCCCCTGGGGACGGGAAGGGCAGGGGCGGCGGGGGCGAATCCATGCGGCCGACCACCCCCGGCAGGGGCTACGCCCGCGCCGCCACCCCCGTCAGCGCCGTCACCACCGGATCCAGCGCCTCGTGTATCTCGTCACCGATCGACCGGAAGAACGGCAGCGGCGCCCCGTACGGGTCGTACACCTCGTCCGCCTCCGCCGTGGGCGCCAGCAGCCACCCCCGCAGCGCGGCCGCCGCCCGGACCAGTGCCCGCGCACGCGCGACCACCCCGTCCTCCAGCGGCGGCAGTGTCGCCGGGTCGATGGCCCGCACCAGCCGGGTGAACTCCTTCAGGGTGAAGGTGCGCAGCCCGGCCGAGTGCCCCATGGAGATGACCTGCGCCCGGTGGTCCCGCGTAGCGGTCAGCACCAGGTCCGCCATGATCACGTGCTCGTCCAGCAGTTCCCGCCCGACGAAGCCGGAGGCGTCCGCGCCGAAGTCGGCCAGGACCGCCTCCGCGTTGGCCTCCATGGGCGCGCCCTCGTGGCCCCAGGTGCCCGCGCTCTCCACGATCAGCCCGCCGCCCAGTACGCCGAGCCGCTCCGTCACGAAATGGCGGGTCAGCCGCTCGGTGATCGGCGAGCGGCACACGTTGCCGGTGCTGACGTGGAGGATGCGGAAGGTGTCGCGCGGAAATCCGAACGTCGTCGTCTCCTCCGCGTTGTACTTCCCGCCGCCTATGCCACGCCCCGCGTCAGGGGCCGTCAATTCGCCACCTCGAGGTCGGGTACGACCTTTCGCAGCTCGTCCGGTGAGATCGCGCCCTCACGCAGCAGCAGTGGCACCTCGCCGGTGACGTCGACGATGGACGACGGCACGTTGCCCGGCGTGGGCCCGCCGTCGAGGTAGACGGAGACGGAGTCGCCGAGCATCTCCTGCGCGGCGTCGCAGTTCTCGGGCGCCGGGTGTCCGGTGAGGTTGGCCGAGGAGACGGCCATCGGGCCGACGTCGGTGAGCAGCTCGATCGCGACCGGGTGCAGCGGCATGCGCACCGCGACGGTGCCACGGGTGTCCCCCAGGTCCCACTGGAGGGACGGCTGGTGCTTGGCGACCAGCGTGAGGGCCCCCGGCCAGAACGCGTCGACCAGTTCCCAGGCCAGCTCGGAGAAGTCGGTGACGAGCCCGTGGAGCGTGTTCGGGGAGCCGATGAGCACCGGGGTGGGCATGTTGCGGCCCCGGCCCTTGGCGTCGAGCAGGTCGGCGACCGCCTGCGAGGAGAACGCGTCCGCGCCGATGCCGTACACGGTGTCGGTGGGCAGCACCACGAGTTCGCCCCGGCGGACGGCGGACGCGGCCTCGCGCAGACCCGTCGTGCGGTCGGTCGCGTCGTTGGTGTCGTATCGCCGTGCCATGTCTAGCGGGCCTCCTCGTACACGTGCTGCTGCTGGTGGTGGTCGGTGGTGGCGGTCACGGCAGCGCCCTGCGCGCGGTCGCGAACCGGGGACGGTTGTTGAGGTCGGGGTGGTCGGCCGCGTCGGCCCAGCCCCGTTCCTCGGTGAAGATCCACGGCACCTGGCCGCCCTGTGTGTCGGCGTGCTCGATGACGACGACTCCGCCGGGCCGCAGCAGCCGGTGCGCGGTGCGTTCCAGGCCGCGGATCAGGTCGAGGCCGTCCTCCCCGGAGAACAGGGCGAGTTCGGGGTCGTAGTCGCGGGCCTCGGGGGCGACGTACTCCCACTCGGTGAGCGGGATGTACGGCGGGTTGGAGATGACCAGGTCGACCTGGCCGTCGAGGTCGTGGAAGGCGTCCAGGGCGTTGCCCTGGCGCAGGTCGACCCTGGACCCCGCCATGTTCTTGCGGGTCCACTGGAGCGCGTCCTCGGACAGTTCCACGGCGTGCACCCGGGAGCGCGGCACCTCCTGGGCGAGCGCGAGCGCGATGGCGCCGGAGCCGGTGCACAGGTCGACGATGCACGGCTCGACCACGTCCATGGCGCGCACCGCGTCTATGGCCCAGCCGACCACGGACTCGGTCTCGGGCCGGGGCACGAACACGCCCGGCCCGACCTGGAGTTCCAGGTACCGGAAGTAGGCCCGCCCGGTGATGTGCTGGAGCGGCTCGCGCTGCTCGCGCCGGGCGATGACCTCCCAGTAGCGGGCGTCGAAGTCGGAGTCCTTCACGGAGTGCAGCTGGCTCCGCTTGACGCCGTGCACGAACGCGGCGAGTTCCTCGGCGTCGTTGCGCGGCGAGGGCACGCCGGCGTCGGCCAGCCGCTGGGTGGCCTGCGCCACCTCCGCGAGCAGCACGCTGCGGGGGCTTGGGGGGCGCCCCCCAAATTCTTGCTGCACGCTCGTCCTCCGGTGCTCAGTGCTTCATCACGTGCGCGGCTTGCGTGACGGCCTCAGGCGGGCTTCACGCGGCCGCGAGCTTGGCCGCCGAGTCCGCGTCGACGCAGGCCTGGATCACCGCGTCGAGGTCGCCGTCCAGGACCTGGTCCAGGTTGTACGCCTTGAAGCCGACGCGGTGGTCGGAGATGCGGTTCTCCGGGAAGTTGTAGGTGCGGATCTTCTCGGACCGGTCGACGGTGCGGACCTGGCTGCGGCGGGCGTCCGCGGCCTCCCGTTCCGCCTCCTCCTGCGCGATGGCCAGCAGCCTGGAGCGCAGGATACGCAGCGCCTGCTCCTTGTTCTGGAGCTGGCTCTTCTCGTTCTGGCAGGAGGCGACGACCCCGGTCGGGATGTGCGTGATGCGCACGGCGGAGTCGGTGGTGTTGACCGACTGGCCACCCGGTCCGGAGGAGCGGTAGACGTCGATGCGGAGGTCGTTCGGGTTGATCTCCACGTCCACCTCCTCGGCCTCGGGGGTGACGAGGACACCGGCGGCGGAGGTGTGGATGCGGCCCTGGGACTCGGTCGCGGGCACCCGCTGCACCCGGTGCACGCCGCCCTCGTACTTCAGCCGGGCCCACACGCCCTGGCCGGGCTCGGTCTGGCCCTTGGTCTTCACGGCGACCTGGACGTCCTTGTAGCCGCCCAGTTCGGACTCGGTGGCGTCGATGATCTCGGTCTTCCAGCCGATCCGCTCGGCGTAGCGCAGGTACATGCGCAGCAGGTCACCGGCGAACAGGGCGGACTCGTCGCCGCCGGCGCCGGCCTTGATCTCCAGAATGACGTCCTTGTCGTCACTCGGGTCGCGCGGGACGAGCAGCAGGCGCAGCTTCTCGGTCAGTTCCTCGCGCTGCTTCTCCAGCTCCTTGACCTCCGCCGCGAAGTCGGGGTCGTCGGCGGCCAGTTCGCGCGCGGTGTCCATGTCGTCGCCGGTCTGCTTCCAGGAGCGGTACGTGGCGACGATCGGGGTGAGCTCGGCGTAGCGCTTGTTCAGCTTGCGCGCGTTGGCCTGGTCGGCGTGGACCGACGGGTCGGCGAGCGTCTTCTCCAGGTCGGCGTGCTCGGCGACGAGTTCCTCGACGGCCTCGAACATCTTGGGCTCCTGATACTGCGGGTGAAGGGGTGGCGGCGACCAAAAACGCCGGTCCCGGCGCGGCGCCCTCCGGGGAGGGAACGCGGCCGTGGACCGGCGGTTCGGTGCTCGCTACTTCTTGGAGCCGGCGGCAGCCTTGCCGAAGCGGGCCTCGAAGCGGGCCACGCGGCCACCGGTGTCGAGGATCTTCTGCTTGCCCGTGTAGAACGGGTGGCACTCGGAGCAGACCTCGGCCCGGATGGTGCCGGACTCGATGGTGCTGCGGGTGGTGAACGACGCGCCGCAGGTGCAGCTGACCTGCGTCTCGACGTACGCGGGGTGGATGTCGCGCTTCAAGGTGTCTCCTAGGTTTCGGGAGGGCGCCGGGTCGCCGCCGCGGGGTGCGGAGGCGTGAACCGGGGCCGACGTACCAGTCTGCCAGGACTGGGGCCATCCCCCAAAACCGGGGGTTCGCGTTTTCTATTCCATGGGGGTGGGAGGTGCGCACGGCCTCCTGAGAGGGCGCCCGCGCCGGGCGCCTACGAAGAGGTCACCACGCCCTTGGCCTCGCCCGTCGCCGTGCCCTTCGTGGCGCTCGCCGGGATGGGCTCGTCGTTCTTGAGGGCCGCCCACACCAGGTCGGCCTTCGCCTTCTGGACGAGGACGCGGTTGGGGTTCGCGGGGTCGTACCGGACCGGCATCGTGACCATGTGCAGGTGCGAGGAGCTGATGCCCTTCAGGCCGTCCGCGAAGTCCGCCAGGGAGTTGACCGAGCCCAGCTCGGAGTCGGTGGTGACGGCCTCGGTGGCGGTGTCGGCGAGGTCGAGCAGCTTCTTCGGGCTGGTGAGGACGCCGATCTGCTTGACCTGGTCGACCAGTGCCTTGACGAAGGCCTGCTGGAGCTGGATGCGGCCGAGGTCGGAGCCGTCGCCGACGCCGTGCCGGGTGCGGACCAGGCCGAGGGCCTGCCGGCCGGTGAGCTGGTGCGTGCCGGCCTTGAGGTCCAGGTGGCTCTGCGGGTCCTTGATGTTCTCGGCGGTGCTCACCCGGACGCCACCGAGCTCGTCGATGAGCTTCTCGAAGCCGGCGAAGTCGACCTCGAGGTAGTGGTCCATGCGCAGGCCGGTGAGGGTCTCGACGGTCTTCACGGTGCAGGCGGCACCGCCGGTGGAGTACGCCTCGTTGAACATGACCCCCTTGGCCGCGGGGTGGGTGGTGCCCTTGGTGTCGGTGCACTCGGGGCGGTCGATGAGGGTGTCGCGGGGCATGGAGACCACGGCGGCCTTCTTGTGGCCCTCGTAGACGTGGACGATCATCGCCGTGTCGGAGCGGGCGCTGCCGTCGTCGGTGCCGCCGCCGAGCTTCTTGTTGGAGCCGGAGCGGGTGTCCGAGCCGAGGACCAGGATGTTCTCGGAGCCGTTGTCGGCCTTGGCCGGCCGGTCCGCGCCGAGCGCCTGGTCGATGTCGAGGCTCGTGATGTTGCCGTTGAGCTTGAAGTAGACGTAGCCGGCCCCGGTGCCGCCCAGCACCACGACGCCCGCGGCGGTCCACGCGGTGATCATCAGCCCTCTGCGGCGCTTGCCGCGGTCCTCGCGGCGGCGCCCCTCGGCCCGGTGGCCCTTCGTGCCGGGCTCGGGTATCGCGGGCTCCGGCGTGCTCTCGGCAGACATGTGCTCCTCGGATTCTCGTCCGGTCGGTTACCCCCTGTTGTCAGGGACAGGCCTGGTCTTTCGACCCTTTACCGCACCATCGTCGCTCCGCCTGGTCAGACGGGGAAACCCGGGAAAGGGTTGCACGACGCACCGTGCCCACCGTGTACGACGGCGGGCACGGTGCGTAGCCGGACGCGCGGGACGCACCCCGCTCACCTGCGGGTTCAGCCGAAGAGGTCGTACTTGTCGAAACCGGTACCGACCGAGACACGTGTGGCGAAGATCTCGCTGGTCGCCTTGCCGGTGCCCTTGTACAGGTACAGCGTGCCGCCGGGCGTGCGGGCCAGGAAGTCGGCCCTGCCGTCGCCGTTGACGTCGCCGACCGCGTCGAAGGCGTTGTACGTCGTGCTGCTCCACGTGCGCACCTTGACGCGGGTGGAGAACGCCCCGGTGCCCGCCGTGCCGGTGCCCTTGTACAGGTACACGTCGCCCGTGCTGCTCTTGCGGACGAGCAGGTCGGCCTTGCCGTCACCGCTGAGGTCACCGTGGCCGCGTACCCAGTTGTACTGGTTCCAGCCCGTGCCGACCTCGACGCGGGCGGCGAAGCTGCCGTCGCCCTTGCCCGGGTAGAGCCACAGGGTGCCGCCGGAGTCGACGGAGAGCAGGTCGGGCAGGTAGTCGCCGGTGAGGTCACCGGGGGCGACGATGCGGGTGCGGGTCTTCCAGTTGTCGAAGATCTGCCGGGTCGCCCAGGAGGCGCTCGAGGTCAGGTAGTGCGTCCAGTAGACGGCGCCGGTGGCGCTGGAGCGGTAGACCAGGTCCTGGTAGCCGTCACGGTCGAGGTCGGTCTGGAGGACGGCGTTGACCCCGCTCCAGCTGCCCCAGGACTGCCGGGCGGCGAACGCGCTGCCGGTGGAGTCCTTCTCGTAGCCGGTCTTGGTGGCGGACTCGCGCAGCCACAGGTCGGCCTTGTGGTCGCCGCTGAGGTTGGTGTCGTCGACGCGCGGGTAGGCGGCGCCGACGTAGGTGCTGACCTTGGTGAAGACGCTGTAGGAGCCCTTCAGCACACAGTCCTTCACACCCCAGGAGACCACGCCCACGATCCGGCCGCCGACGGTCAGCGGGCCGCCGGAGTCGCCGTTGCAGGAGGCGGTGGTGCCGGTGTCGCCGCCGGTGGCGGGCTTGCCCGCGCAGACCATGTGGCCCTTGACGAAGTCCGTGCCGTAGTAGCCGGCGCAGGTGGTGTCCGACTGGATGGGCAGCGTGGCCGTCTTCAGCGTGCCGGAGATGTCCTGGCTGGTGGAGCTGGTGCGGCCCCAGCCGTACAGCGTGGCGCTGGTGCCCGCGGCGTACGAGGTGGTGTTGCCGGAGGTCGTCATGCGGATCGGTGTGGCCTTGACGGCGACCGGGAGGGTGAGGACGGCGATGTCGTTGTCGATGGTGGCCGCGCTGTAGGACGGGTGGTTCCACTGCCGCCAGACGCCGGTGAGGGTGCCGCCGTGCAGGTCGGTGGTGCCCTGGTCGTCGGTGGTGGGCAGCTGCGAGGTGCTCGTGATGACGGCGCCGTGGGCGTGCCAGTCGTAGCCCTTGACGCAGTGCGCGGCGGTGAGGATCTTCGTCGGCGCGACGACCGAGCCGCCGCAGAAGAAGCCGAGGTCGTCGCTGGTGTCGGTGGTGCCCTTGTCGTCGTAGTACCAGAGCTGGGCCATCCACGGGGCCGACGTGATGGTGGTGTCGGTGCCGCCGATGATCTTCGGGTCGACGGTGGCGGTGTTCGTGCCGGTGCTCGTGCTGGTGCTCGTGCTGGTACTGGTGCTGCTGGTACTGCTGCTGGTGCTGGTGCTCGCGCTCAGGGACGACTTGGCGGTCGTCTGCCCCGCGGTGTCGTCACCGGCGAGGGCGCCCGCGACCCGCTTCTCCAGCTCACCGGGCGACGGGGAGGTGAGGGCCGGCTTGACCGTCGGCGTCGGCGGTGCGGGGGCCGCGCCGGCGGACGAGGTCATCAGCGCGGCGGCGACGGCCGCGGTCACACCGGCGGCGGCGAGGGGGAGGGCGATGCGTATCCGGCGTCTGTGCCGGCCGTTGCCGGGCAGGGTTGTGCTCAAGGGGTCCCCAGGGAGGCAAGAGGTGGAAGGGACGCATGGTGCGTCGTCCCGTCCTGCTCAGCGCCAAAAGGCCGCTCCCCGTCACTGGTGTGACGGGGAGCGGCCTGGGGAACGCCTGTCGAGGCCCGGTCCGGGCTGCCTCAGTCTCCGTTGCCGGGGGTCGGCGTCGTCTTCTGGATCTGCATCAGGAACTCGACGTTCGACTTCGTCTGCTTCATCTTGTCGAGCAGCAGCTCGATGGCCTGCTGCTGGTCGAGCGCGTGCAGCACCCGGCGCAGCTTCCAGACGACCGCGAGCTCCTCGTTGCCGAGCAGGATCTCTTCCTTGCGGGTACCGGACGCGTCCACGTCCACCGCCGGGAAGATGCGCTTGTCGGCGAGCTTCCGGTCGAGCTTGAGCTCCATGTTGCCGGTGCCCTTGAACTCCTCGAAGATCACCTCGTCCATGCGGGACCCGGTGTCCACCAGGGCGGTGGCGAGGATGGTCAGCGAACCGCCGTCCTCGATGTTCCGGGCCGCACCGAAGAACCGCTTCGGCGGGTACAGCGCGGTCGAGTCGACACCACCGGACAGGATGCGGCCGGAGGCCGGGGCGGCCAGGTTGTACGCACGGCCCAGACGCGTGATCGAGTCGAGCAGCACGACCACGTCGTGGCCCAGCTCCACCAGGCGCTTGGCGCGCTCGATGGCGAGCTCGGCGACCGTGGTGTGGTCCTCGGCCGGACGGTCGAAGGTCGAGGAGATGACCTCGCCCTTGACCGACCGCTGCATGTCGGTGACCTCTTCCGGACGCTCGTCGACGAGGACGACCATCAGGTGGCACTCGGGGTTGTTGTGCGTGATCGCGTTGGCGATCGCCTGCATGATCATGGTCTTGCCGGTCTTCGGCGGGGCCACGATCAGACCGCGCTGGCCCTTGCCGATCGGCGACACGAGGTCGATGATCCGGGTGGTCAGCACGCCCGGGTCCGTCTCCAGGCGGAGGCGGTCCTGCGGGTACAGCGGGGTCAGCTTGTTGAACTCCGGGCGGCCACGGCCGTGTTCGGGCGCCATGCCGTTGACGGAGTCCAGGCGGACCAGCGCGTTGAACTTCTCGCGGCGCTCGCCTTCCTTGGGCTGACGGACCGCGCCGGTGACGTGGTCGCCCTTGCGCAGGCCGTTCTTGCGGACCTGGGCGAGGGAGACGTACACGTCGTTCGGACCCGGCAGGTAGCCCGACGTACGGATGAAGGCGTAGTTGTCGAGGATGTCGAGGATGCCCGCGACGGGGATCAGGACGTCGTCCTCGGCGACCTGCGGCTCGGCGATCTCGTCACGGCCGCGACGGCCACGGCGGTCGCGGTAGCGCCCGCGGCGGCCACGCCGGCCGCCCTCGAAGTCGTCGTCGTCCTGCGGACCGACGTTGCGGTCCTGACGGCCGCCGCCCTGCTGCTGGCCCTGCTGCTGACGGTCCTGACGGCCGCCGCCCTGGCCCTGCTGCTGCTCGTCGCCCTTGCCGCCCCGGCGGTCACCACGGTCACCACGGTCACCGCGGTCCCGGCCGCGCTCGCGGCGGTCGCGGCGGCCACGGCCGTCGCCGTCACCGGCGTCGCCCTGCTGCTGGCCCTGCTGGCCCTGCTGCGGCTGGGCCTGGGCGGGCGTCTCGGCCTTGGGCTCGTTCTTCGCCTCGGCGGCGATCGTCTCGGTGCCGGTGCCCGCCGGGGCGCCTGCCTCGGCGGTGGCGCGGCGACGGCGGCGCTCGGCCGGGGCGTCGTCCCCGGTGCCGCCGGCCGGCTGGCCGGGAATCTCGATCTGCTGCTGGGCCACGGCCTTGTCGGCGGGCGCCTCGGCGGCCTTCTCGGCCTTCTTCTCGGCGGGCGCCTCACCCGTACGGGCCTTGGAGGTGGCCCGGCGCTTCGGCTTGGCCTCGGCGGGGGCGTCGGCCTGGGCGGCCGGGGCAGCGCCCCCTCCCGCCTGCGCCTCCTTGATGACCTCGATCAGCTGGCTCTTGCGCATACGCGCCGTGCCCCTGATGCCGAGGCCGGAGGCGACCTGCTGCAGCTCGGCCAGCACCATGCCGTCGAGGCCGGTACCACGGCGCCGCCGGGAGCCGGCACCGGTGGCAGGCGCGGAGGCGTCCGTGGCGGGCGCGGCAGCGGTCTCCTCGACACGTGCGCCCATCAGATCGGTGGTGTCGCTCACGAAGGGTCCTTCCCTGGAGCGGACGTCGGCCTGTCTGGCTCGGCGACCGGTTGTGCTGTCCGGCGTCGGTTCTGTCTCTGTGAACCAAGCCGGGGCGGTGGTCCGCCAAAGCGGCGGAGGAAATTTCTGGTGATGGCGCTCCCCCGAGCCGTGACACCCAGTGTCACGTGGCGTGGTAGCACCGATTCCGGAGCGTGCCCGGCTGCCTGCTCAGTGTCCACGTACGACGTGCTGCCCAGGTACGGCGTACGGGACACGGAGTGGCTTGGGAGGCTCCCGGAAGAATGTCTGTCCCGGACGGGGACACGAAGCACCTCGCCATGGTGGGGTCGGGTGCAGACTTGAGGTTAACACTACCGGATCCAACAAACATTCCCCCTCTCGAAATCCGGCAACCGCCGGCATTTACATGTCGCTGGCGGTCGCGAGCGGCAGCACGCTCGCTCCCTGGACATCCAGTTTCAGCCGGTTGGCGGCCCAGCCCGGGCCCGCCAGCCGTTCCACCTTGTCGGCGGTACCCGCGTCGGTCAGTGCCATGACGGTGGGTCCGGCGCCGGAGATCACCGCGGGGATCCCGTCCGCCCGCAGCCGCTCCACCAGCGCGGCGCTCTCCGGCATCGCCGGTGCGCGGTACTCCTGGTGCAGGCGGTCCTCGGTGGCCGGCAGCAGCAGCTCGGGGCGCCTGGTCAGTGCCTCGACGAGCAGGGCGGCGCGGCCCGCGTTGACGGCGGCGTCGACGTGGGGCACGGTGCGCGGCAGCAGGCCGCGCGCGGTCTCGGTCAGTACCGGCTTTCCGGGCACGAAAACCACCGGAACGACTGAATCGTCGGGCTCCATCCTGATCGCCCGGGCGGCGCCGGCCTCCATCCAGGAGAGCGTGAACCCGCCGAGCAGACAGGCCGCCACGTTGTCGGGGTGCCCCTCGATCTCGGTGGCCAGCTCGAGCAGCGCGGCGTCGTCGAGCCTGGCCTCGCCGCCTATGGTCACCGCCCGGGCGGCGACGATGCCCGCGCAGATGGCGGCGGAGGAGGAGCCCAGGCCACGGCCGTGCGGAATGCGGTTCGCGCAGACGATCTCCAGGCCGCGCGGCTGCCCGCCGAGCAGGTCGAAGGCGGTGCGCAGGGAGCGCACGAGGAGGTGACTCTCGTCACGCGGGAGTGTCTCGCTGCCCTCCCCCGCGATGTCGATGTGCAGCCCGGAGTCGGCCACCCGGACGACCACGTCGTCGTACAGCCCCAGTGCGAGGCCGAGGGCGTCGAAGCCCGGGCCGAGGTTGGCGCTGGTGGCGGGGACGCGCACCCGGACGGCGGCGGCGCGGAACGCTGGACCGGCCATCGCTCGATGACTCTCCTTGAGCTGCGTGATGGTCGAATGACATCGATACGTACGTGGGGGCCCTCCGGCCGCGCAGACGGCGCGGCACCCTGCCATATGCGGGGCATATGCGTGGGTGGGTTCGGTACAGCCTATCGAAGGAAGGTTCTGTGGCGACATAGGGCGCACAGGAGGCGCACGATGCGTGTCGTGGGCCCCTCGTGCCCCCTTCCTAGGGAGTCCCCAGGGTCGGACGCCGTGGTGAGCCGCCGGGTCGCCCGGTGCGGGCCGGATCCTCCGGCGCCTTCTCCGGCGCGTGCCCCGGCAGGTCTCCCGACGGGCCTCCCGGCAGGTCTCCCAGCGGGTTTCCCGACGGGCCTCCCGGCGGGTTTCCCGACGGATTCTCCAGCGGCTCCGGAGCGCATCTCGGCCAATTCCTCAGCCGGATCCAGGACAGGATCCCCGATCGGGTCCCGGATCGGGTTCCTGATCGCATCCCGACCGGGCCCTGATCGAATCCCCGACGGATCCCTGACCGGACCTCCCGCCGACTCCCCGGCCGGTTCCCGGCCGATTCCCGACCGGACCCCGACCGACTCTCGACCGGCTCCCGGCCGCCGCCGGGGCCGACGCCCGACCGGATCCCGACCGGATCCCGGCCGGATCCCGGCCAGGCCCTCAGGCGAGGCCGAGGCGCTCGGCCGCCGTCGCGGCGTCGACCGGGACGGTGACCGGCTGCGGGGCGCCCGCGACGGCCCAGTCGGGGTCCTTCAGGCCGTTGCCGGTGACCGTGCACACGATCCGCTGTCCCGGGTCGACCTTGCCCTGCTCGGCGGCCTTCAGCAGACCGGCCACGGACGCGGCGGACGCGGGCTCCACGAAGACGCCCTCCTGCGCGGCCAACAGCCGGTAGGCGCGCAGGATTTCACGGTCCGTCACCTCGTCGATGGCGCCGCCGGACTCGTCGCGCGCGGCGAGGGCGTACTTCCAGGAGGCGGGGTTGCCGATGCGGATCGCGGTGGCGATGGTCGATGGGTCCTTGACGACCTCGCCGCGCACGATCGGGGCGCTGCCGGCGGCCTGGAAGCCCCACATGCGGGGTGTCCTGGCGGCGATGCCGTCCGCGGCGTACTCCTTGTACCCCTTCCAGTACGCGGTGATGTTGCCCGCGTTGCCGACCGGGAGGACGTGGATGTCCGGGGCGTCGCCGAGCATGTCGACGATCTCGAAGGCGGCCGTCTTCTGCCCCTCGATGCGCACCGGGTTGACCGAATTGACCAGCGCCACGGGGTAGTTCTCGCTCAGGGAGCGGGCGAGCGTGAGGCAGTCGTCGAAGTTGCCGTCGACCTGGAGGATCTTCGCGCCGTGCACGAGGGCCTGGCCCATCTTGCCGAGCGCGATCTTGCCCTGCGGCACGAGCACCGCGGAGACCATGCCGGCGCGCACGGCGTACGCGGCGGCGGAGGCGGAGGTGTTTCCGGTGGAGGCGCAGATCACGGCCTTCGCCCCCTCCTCCTTGGCCCTGCTGATGGCCATGGTCATGCCGCGGTCCTTGAAGGACCCGGTGGGGTTCGCGCCCTCCACCTTCAGGTGGACCTCGCAGCCCGTGCGCTCGGAGAGCACCTGCGCGGGCACGAGGGGCGTGCCGCCCTCGCGGAGCGTCACGACCGGCGTGGTGTCGGATACCGGCAGCCGGTCCCGGTACTCCTCGATGATTCCGCGCCACTGGTGGGTCATTGCTGGTTACTCTCCTTCAACCCGCATGATGCTGGCGACACCCCGCACGGTGTCGAGCTTGCGCAGCGCCTCGACGGTCCCGCTCAGGGAGGCGTCGGAGGCGCGGTGGGTGACGACGACGAGGGAGGCCTCGCCGCCACCGTCCTGTCGTCCTTGCTGCCGAACGGTATCGATCGACACTCCGTGCTCGGCGAACACCGTGGCCACCTGGGCGAGAACGCCCGGTTTGTCGGCGACGTCGAGGCTGATGTGGTAGCGCGTGACGACGTCGCCCATGGGCGAGACGGGCAGCGCGGCGTACGCGGACTCGCCGGGGCCGGTCGCCCCGTTGAGCCGGTTGCGGCAGACGGCGACGAGGTCTCCGAGTACGGCGGACGCGGTGGGCGCGCCGCCGGCGCCGGGACCGTAGAACATCAGCTGTCCCGAGGCGTCGGACTCGACGAACACGGCGTTGTAGGCGCCGCGCACGGAGGCGAGCGGGTGGCTCAGCGGGATCATCGCCGGGTGCACCCGGGCGGTCACGGACCCGCCGTCCGCGGCCCGCTCGCAGATGGCGAGCAGCTTGATGGTGCAGCCCATCTCCTTGGCGGAGGCGAAGTCGGCCGCCGTCACCTCGGTCATGCCCTCGCGGTAGACGTCGTCGAGGCGGACCCGGGTGTGGAAGGCGATCCCGGCGAGGATGGCGGCCTTGGCGGCGGCGTCGAAGCCCTCCACGTCGGCGGTGGGGTCGGCCTCCGCGTACCCGAGGGCGGTGGCCTCGTCGAGGGCCTCCTGGTAGCCGGCGCCGGTCGAGTCCATCTTGTCGAGGATGAAGTTCGTCGTCCCGTTGACGATCCCGAGCACCCGGTTGACCTTGTCGCCGGCGAGGGACTCGCGCAGCGGCCGGATCAGCGGGATGGCGCCGGCGACGGCGGCCTCGTAGTAGAGGTCCCTGCCGTTCGCGTCGGCCGCCGCGTGCAGGGCGGCGCCGTCCTGGGCGAGGAGGGCCTTGTTGGCGGAGACGACGGAGGCGCCGTGCTCGAAGGCGGTGGTGATGAGCGTACGGGCGGGCTCGATACCGCCGATGACCTCGACGACGACGTCGAGGTCGCCGCGTTTGACGAGGGCGGTGGCGTCGGTGGTGACGAGGGCCGGGTCGATGCCCTCGCGCACCTTGTCGGGACGGCGTACGGCCACGCCCGCGAGCTCCACGGGCGCGCCGATGCGGGCGGCGAGGTCGTCGGCGTGCGTCGTCATGATGCGCGCCACCTCTGAGCCGACAACACCACAGCCCAGCAGCGCCACCTTCAGCGGACGCGTACGCATCATCCGACCTCGTTTCCTCATACCGTCTACGGTTGGACCAGTCTCACTCAGGGGACGGGACTTTCTGTGCCATGTCCGGATCGTGAGACATCGATTTCATTTGTACCGGGGTGGCAGACAGGAGATCTTCCACCCCGGCTCGCGGCGTGCTCCCCGCGCCCGCTGCGGCTCACCCGACGTCGAGCCGCAGCAGGTCCTCCTCCGTCTCGCGCCGGACGATCACCCGGGCCTCGCCGTCGCGCACGGCGACGACGGGCGGGCGGAGCACGTGGTTGTAGTTGCTGGCCATGGACCGGCAGTACGCCCCGGTCGCCGGCACCGCGATCAGGTCACCCGGTGCCAGGTCGGCGGGCAGGAACGCGTCCCGGACCACGATGTCCCCGCTCTCGCAGTGCTTGCCGACCACGCGCGTGAGCATCGGCGCGGCGTCGGAGGTGCGGGAGACGAGCGCGACGCTGTACTCGGCGTCGTACAGCGCGGTACGGATGTTGTCGGACATGCCGCCGTCGACGGAGACGTACGTCCGCAGTCCGTCGAGGGGCTTGATGGTGCCGACCTCGTACAGCGTGAAGGCGGTCGGCCCCACGATGGCCCGCCCCGGCTCGACGGAGATGCGCGGGGTGCGCAGCCGGGCCACCTCGCACTCCCGGGTCACGATCTCGGTCAGCGCCTTGGCGATCTCGTGCGGCTCACGCGGGTCGTCGTCACTGGTGTACGCGATCCCGAGCCCGCCGCCGAGGTCGATCTCGGGCAGCTCGACCCCGTGCTCGTCCCGGATGTCCTTGAGCAGCCCGACGACCCGGTGCGCGGCGACCTCGAACCCGGACATGTCGAAGATCTGCGACCCGATGTGCGAGTGGATCCCGATCAGCTCCAGCCCGTCGAGCTGGAGGGCCCGCCGCACGGCCTCGGCGGCCTGCCCGCCCGCGAGCGGGATGCCGAACTTCTGGTCCTCGTGGGCGGTGGCGATGAACTCGTGGGTGTGCGCCTCCACGCCCACGGTGATCCGGATCTGCACCCGCTGCCGCCTGCCGAGGGACTGGGCGATGTGCGCGACGCGGACGATCTCCTGGAAGGAGTCGAGGACGATGCGCCCCACTCCCGCCTCGACGGCGCGCCGGATCTCCGCCTCGGACTTGTTGTTGCCGTGGAAGGCGATACGGTCGGCGGGCATGCCGGCCGACAGGGCGGTGGCCAGCTCCCCGCCGGAGCACACGTCCAGGTTGAGCCCTTCCTCGTGCAGCCACCGCACGACGGCCCGGGACAGGAACGCCTTCCCGGCGTAGAAGACGTCGGCGTCCTGCCCGAAGGCGGTACGCCAGGCACGCGCACGGGCGCGGAAGTCGGTCTCGTCGAGGACGTAGGCGGGCGTACCGAACTCCTCGGCGAGTGCCTTGACGTCTGTGCCGCCGACGGTGACGACCCCGTCGGCGTCCCGGGTGACGGTCTGGGCCCACACCTTCGGGTCGAGGGCGTTGAGATCGGTGGGCGGCGCGGAGTAGTGGCCCTCGGGGAGGACGTCGGCGTGACGGGGCCCGGCGGGGTGTGCGGAACGGCTCATCTTGGGCGTGCTCTTTCAGAGGTGGTCGGGTGCGTCGATGCCGAGCAGGGACAGGCCGCCGGCCAGCACCGTCCCGGCGGCTTCGGCGAGGGCGAGCCGGGCACGGTGGGCGGCCGAGGGTTTCTCCTCGCCGCGCGGGAGCACGGTCAGCAGGAAGGGCAGCGCGGCATCGGCGACGGTGACGAGATGCCGGGCGAGCCGGTCCGGGGCACGGTGGGTGGCGGCCGCGGCGAGGATACGGGGGTGGTCGGCGAGGGCGGCGACGAGCACGCCGGCCTCGGTACGCGCCGGGTCGCCGGGAGCGCCGGGGTCACCGGGATCGCCGGGGTCACCGGGATCGCCGGGATCGCCGGGTTCGGCGGTGAAGCCCAGGCGGGCGGCGTTGCGGGTCAGGGCGCGGGTGCGGGCGTGGGCGTACCGGACGCGGAAGAGCGGGTTCGCCTCACGCTGGACCAGGTGGTCGGCGGTGATCCGGGGCCGGTCGTGCGGCGCGGGATGCAGCAGGGCCCACTGGGCGGCGTCGGGACCGAGCGGGGCGGGGTCCTCCGGCGCGGGCACGGGCCGCAGATTGACCGGCTCCCCGTGCTCCACCTCGACCCGCCCGCCCTGCGTAGCGACGATCCGCACCAGCGCGTCGGCGACGACCTCGGCCCGCACGTCGTAGGGCACGCGCAGGGTGACGACCTGCCCGGCGAGCAGCTCACTGTGCCCGTAGGCCGACCCGAGCTCGCGCACTTCCCGCACGAGGCGGGCGGCGGGGTCGGCGCCGGCCCGGAGAGTGATGTTGAGAAACCCCGGCCCGGTGACGACCACGTCCTCGACACCCTCGGCGTCGACGAGATGCGGCCGCAGTATCTCGGCGACCCGCAACGCCGGCTGCCCCGCCGGCCGGGCGAGCTGCAGCGCGATGTTGGTGGCGTAGTCCCCGCACCCGCCCGGCCCCGGGGGCGTGACCACGGCCCGCTCCGGCACGGTGACGCTCAGCTCCCCTCCGTCCACGGCACGACGCACCGCGTGCAACACGGTGCGCGAGAGCTCGACGGGGGTCACGGGACAAGGGTAGGGGAGGAGGGGGGTGGGTACGCGAGCCGGTTCGGGACGGTTTCCCGCGATGTGGACAGCGCCGCGCGCCGCCCCTAACGCTCCTGACACTCCTGCCGCCCCTGATGCAGGTCACCGGGCTCGGGCTCCCCGCCCACCGCCACGGCGTCGCCCCTCCCCCCGTCGATCAGCCGCCGGACGAGCTGCACGAGCTGCCCGGGATCGAAGGGCTTGGCGAGGAACGCGTCGACCCCGACCTCGAGACCGGCCTCGACCTCGAACTGCGTACACGCGCTGACGATGGCCAGCGGAAGATCACGCGTCCGCGGATCGGCCCGCAGCCGCGCGGCGGTCCCCAGCCCGTCCAGACGCGGCATGACGACATCGAGCGTGATCACGTCGGGCCGCACCTGATGAACGACTTCCAGACACTCGGCACCATCGGCCGCGGTCACGACCTCGAGCCCCTCCAGCTCGAGATTGACCCTGATCAGCTGCCGGATGACCTTGTTGTCGTCCACAACAAGCACCCGCCCCGACGCCCCTGGCACCCCTCGAGAGTAGGTCGAGACCGGCCACCGCGTCCGCGTTTTCCCCACTTCCACCCCGCCCGAGCGACGCGCCCCCTCCCGGCCACCGGAAACCCGTTCATGAACACCCCATCAGAGCTGGTAGTGTTCTACCCGTCGCCGCGGCCACCACCGCAGCGGACACGCCCCCGTAGCTCAGGGGATAGAGCAACGGCCTCCGGAGCCGTGTGCGCAGGTTCGAATCCTGCCGGGGGCACCCCTTATGAGGTGCCCAAAGACCCCGTCACCAGCGGAAACGCTGAGGCCGGGGTCTTCGCGTATGTGCAGGCGTATGCGGCTCGAAGCGGCTCTATGTCGAGGTCTGTGGACGAGGCGTGGACGGGATCTTGAAGCATCGTCGCAGGTGAGGTGCAGGAAGAAGACGGAGCCCGCACCGACGCCAGGCACCCCCGCCCGGCACGGAATCGTCACGCCGCAGGGGCTACCGACGGCCGAGCAGGAGGGCTGCCGGCACCTCACTGCGGCCACCAGCTCAGGCCTGGGCCCACGCCTGACGATGGCGAGCAACGCTGTACACCTGCTCCACCTGGTCGGCCGTGAGAACGCCTGAGAGCGGAGCGAGTGCCGATACCTGGCGCTCCTGATACACCCGGACACTGAGCTGCGTAGAGACCACCTTCAACTCGGTGACCCCGACGAAGACGAGCACCGGCTCCACCGGTACCGGGAAGTCGCAATAGCGCTCAAGTACTCGGGCGACTCGCTTGGCCTCTGCCCGGCTCTTGCGTGCGTAGGGCGCCGGTTTCCCGTGATCGACTTTCACGGAATCGTCCCCGACCCATACGGCCCGCTTGTGGTGGTGCTTCGTATTGATGCTGAACACTCCACCAGGCCCGATCAGTAAGTGATCGATATCCACTTTGTTGGCCAGGGGGATGGAGTGCAGGACATGCCAGCCTTGGCGTCCTAATCCGTTCAGCTCGGCTCCCACTCGCCGCTCCCCCGCCAAACCCTTTCGCCAGGAGTCCCACTCAGTGGGGCGCCGCAGAAGCCGTGAGATGACTCGCCCCATTACCCCCGGGCCGGATACATCGAGCAGATCACGTATGGACTCCCCGGGGAGGTTGACGGCCAAGTCGTCGGCCGGCGTCAGAGGTGGCAACATCGGGCGTGCTGGCACCTCGGACGCCCTGTCCGGTGGGGCAGGCTCGGTGAGGTTCTGTAAGTGCTTTGTCAGCAGGGCGATCACGTCGTCGCGATACTCAGCCCGCAAGACCGTGATGCCCCCCGTTGGGACATCCGCCCAACCAACCGCGGTGCCGTCAGGCAGGTTGGCGTACAGACGATCATGCCCGTACCGCTTCCAGCGCGTGACGTGCAGCTCCACAAGGCCTCCTGTGCTCCGGCATTGACGTTGCCGATATGCCAGCAGCAAGCGAGACGCGGCCACAAGAGCGCAGGGCAGGCCGCACGTCTCAGCTTGACCGTTACGAAAGGAAGCATCGGTGCGGGTAGGGCCGAAACGAGGGAGGCCCCAGGCGGCATGCCTGAGGCCTCAGTGTCGGTGCAGGTTGTCTCACTCGTACTCGCGGAGCAGGTCCTCGATACGCCGGTTGGCAACGTCCTGCCGTCCATCGAGGCACTTCGCGTAGCGGGTCAGCAGGACCTCCACGCTGTTGCCGGCGCGCTCGGCAACCTCGGTGGGGTCCACCCCCGCATTGAGCCACGTAGACAGTGCCGAGTGACGAAGGTCGTACGGCCTACTCGCGAGCGGCGAGGCCGCGACGGCCGGCGGAAGCGCCAGGAGCCGAGCCTCCTGCCACGCGCGGTAGTAGGTCGAGGATGGGACGACCGAGCCCTTCTCGCTGAAGAAGAGCCGCCCGTCATCCGCCGTGCCAAACGTGGCCAGGTGCTCGCGCAGCACGGTGACGAGCTGGGGCGGGATGGGCACACGTCGAACGTCTTCAGCCGGTCGATTCTTGAGCCCGCGGTCGTCGTGGGTCTCCCCCGAGTCCGTCCACTGCTTGCCGACCGAAGGACGGGTGCGGTGGAGCAGCGCCGATCCCCAGCCCTGCTCAGGGAGGAGCAGATCAGTCTCCACTAGGCCGACCGCCTCAGCAGGACGGAGCCCGCCAAAGTACATCGCCGCGAACAGCCCGACGAGACGCCGGCCGCGAGCACGCCGGTAGCCGCCCACGTAGGACACTGCCGCCAGGAGATTGCGGGCCTGCTCCGGGTTGGCGACAACGCGCGGATCGACCTGGTTCGAGACCTTGGGCTTCTGCCAGCGAACCGCCGTGATCGGGTTCTCCCGCAGCTCCCCCAGGTCGACCGCATAGTTCGCGGCGTTCACGAGAGTCCGCCGCTTCCGTCGCACAGTCTCAGCGGCTGCAGGGGTGCCATCGAGCTTGAGCTTCAGCCCGTCGAGCACCACACGCGCCGTCGCCGGTTCGGCGAGATCCGCGAGCGGTCTGGACGCCTTTGCTACCCAGTGCAGAACGTTCTGAACGTTGGCCGGCACTTCCCGGTCGTTCGGCCCCGGCAGCACGAAGGCCCAGCTACGCAATGCCCTACGGATCTCCTCGTCGGACGGCCGTCCCGCCCTCTCTTCGAGCAGTTCCATGGTCACGCTGGTCAGGGATTCGTTGATGCCGTCTCGCGTATTGGGTGCAGCATGGGGCCACTTCATGGCGAGGTACTTGAGCGCGAAGTCGTACCAGCTCAGCGGGGACTTCTTCTGCTCCATCGAAGCCGGGAGACCGCTCTCCGTGTCGAACTCTTCGCCGCTGCGCATGGCACTCAGGAGCTTCGCTCGGTAGTGATCCGCGAGCGCCTTGGTACGGAACGAGTCCGAGAAGACGTTGCCCGCGACGGACCAGCGGACGCCGTACGAGGGGGTCTTGGTGTCCCGCTTACGTACGCCCCAGACCTTGACGTCGAGAGACTTCACGCAGCCTCCTCCAACTGCCTGAGCCACGAGGCGAAATCACTACGCCAGACCCGAAGCTCACCATTGGGGAGCTTGAAAGCGGCCGGGCCCTCCCCCAACTCACGCCAGCGGTAGAAGGTCCGTCGAGAAACGCCACCCAGTTCGTCCAAAACTTGGCGAACGGTCATCAGCTCGTCGCGGCGGGCGTCCATGTCGGTTCTCCTTCCGTTCCGGGGGCGGGTTCGAGGGATGCGGCGAGCCACGTTTCGCCTAGAGACAGGCCCGTTCCGGCGAACAGCCAGTGGGCGAGGACAAGCGTGGTTTCGCCGTCCTGCGGAACAGCTGGTGTGGCTTGGGCCCGGCGCCATTCAGCGCGGGCGTCGCGGAGGGCGCCGAGGGTGGTGGAGTAGCGGCGGGACTTGGTGGAGAAGTGGCCGCGGAAGCCGAGCATGTGGGCCCAGGCCCGAAGCCGGAGCTCTGCCAGCTCGAGGCGAGCGCCGAGAGCCCATGCGGTGCGGATCATGCGCCGGGCGTGGTCCGTGATCCGGGCTTGCGCCAGCTCGGCGAGGAAGCGGATCGGGCGGTCGAGGGTGCCAGTCGCCGTCTCGGCGCCTTTGGTCGCGTACTTGGCGATGTACGCCGCTACGGCTCGCTCGGTCAGCTCCTGGCCGCCGTCGAAGTCGGCGGAACGGATCGGACGGACATCGAGCTGCCGGCCGAAGACGAAGCTGTGGGCCCGGCCGTCGATCTCCGGTCCGGCGACGCGGGCGGCGGTGGCAGCGGCCCGGATGGCATCCGTCAGCAGCTCGGCCGACGCCCATGCCGGGGGCGCGGTGTCTCCGCCTTCCGGGCCGTCGAGGCGGATGACCGCGTGGAAGTGGACGGCACCGCGCTTTTGGTACTCGGCCACCTTCGCGAAGGAGACCCGGGCGTGATCGCGGAACGCGCGCTGCGTGAGGCCGGCGCGCTTGGCTACCTCCCGGCGGAGGTAGATGGAGAAGCGCCGCCACAGTGCACCGGCGTGCGCGTTCCACAACACAGATGCTTCGTAGTCGTAGGTGTCAGGGTCGAGCGGGGTGCCCAGTGCGGGGTCCTGCTCGTCGTGGCGGATGCCGCAGCGGCAGTCCCGACCTCCGGACGGGCGGTTGTGGACCGGTCCGAAGCCCGGAGCGGTGAACGTGGCGAAGACGCGCGGGTGCGTTGCGACCCGTTCGGATGTGCCCTTGCCTCCACGCAGTCCGGCGGTGATCAGGTGGTACGTGTCGCGGCGGTAGGTCTCGGCGCAGGCCGCACAGCGCGTTGCACGGCGGTTGTTGCAGCGCACCAGGAGTTGACCGGCGGGGAGCGTGGCGGAGTCCAGGTGGCGCAGGACTCGACCGATCTCGCCGGTTGCCGTGTCGACTTCGTATTCGGTGCGGTGGCCGTCGAGGCGGACGGGGTGTGTGCAGCCGCCCAGGCCGGAGAGTTGGTGGGCCAGCTCGGGCAGGTTGCCGAGTGAGGCGAGCATGGAGAGTTCCGCCAGCGGGGGCGGAGTCTGCCGGGTGATGATGGGTGTTCCTTTCGGCTGTTTCAGCGGTTGGGAGGAGTCGGCCCCGGGGCGGCGGGATGCTTGGCGGCTTTTGCCGCCCCGGCGGCCGGTCAGCGCTTGGTCGCGCTGTTGAGCAGGGAGCGCAGGACTACGGCGGCGATGGCCACGGACACGGCCGTGACGGCGACGGCCGCCAGGAGTGCGGTGAGGACGATGCCGACGACGACCACGGCGGCGACCGCACCCGCGTACGGGGTGAGCGACCGGCCCGCGGACGGCACCGGAACCTGCGTCTGCTGAGTGACGAGGGGTGTCGTCGGCAGTGTCGGAACGTCGGGGAGCTTGGGGCGGAACATGGCGTACCTCCTTGTCACTTGTCGGTGCCGTTGACGACGCCGACCCCGGAGCGGGTGCCGGATTCGATGGCAGGGGCGAGGAAGGTCTGTGAGAGCCAGAAGCCGAACAGTGCGATGACGACGGCGACCCAAAGGCGGATACCGAGGAACTTGATCGCGGCCCAGGCGATGACGCCCAGAACGAAGACGAGCGGGAGTGAGACGGTCACGGGAGCTCCCCTCAGCGGACGGCGCAGCGGTGGGTGCGGGCCGCGAGCTCGGCGGCGGCGCGGCTGTCGTAGTCGGTGGAGAAGCCGCAGCGCGGGGCCGTGCAGGCGGCGGTGTGCTTCTCGCGGCCCCGGCCGTCGTAGTAGGTGCCGACCTGGACGGGGCCGATACGGATGACGTTGCGGAAGCGGCGATTGTTGGTCATGAGCGGGTCTCCTTGTCGGTCTCGCCGGTGAAGTCGGTCGCGTGGTCGGCCAGCCAGCGCAAGATCTCGTCGCCCTCGTAGCTGTCGGCGGCGAGGATCACCGGTTCGGCGATCAGCACGGCTTCGGTGAGTCGGTTCTGTCGGGTCAGCTCGGCGGCGCGCCTGAGCGTGCGGAGCGTGGACGGACGCAAGGTGGAAAACCCTCCAGGGTCAGGTGAGTTGAGCTGCGATGGCTTCGGCGAGCGGCATGGGGACGCCGAGCCGGGCGCGAAGCGTCGAGGTGTCGATAGGGGTTCCGGTCCGGGCGCGGTGGTCGTCGGCGACCTTGCGGGCGTGGGCGACGAGTGCCGGCGGGACGGAGGCCGTTGAGGACGGAGCCGATTCCCGTTTCGCGGCGGGCAGTTCAGGAGCGGAGGCGGAAGGGACCACTGCCTCGTCTGGCACCGGTTCCGGCGCCGCTTGTGGCTTGGGTGCATCGTGGGCGAGCAGCGTGCCGCCGAGGAAGGCGACGGCAGGCCATCCGGCCACGAGGATCCGCAGCCAGGACGGTACGGCGTTCAGGTCGAGCAGTCCGGCGGTGGCGACGTTGGCGCCCAGCGACGCGGTCAGCGCGACGAGGAACCAGGACCACCCGGCCGCTTTCGCGCCGCCGGAGCGGAGCCGTCGCCAGGCCGCCACCAACAGCAGGTCGACGGAGACCGGGTAGGCCCACGCCTTCCAGCCCTGCTGACCGGCAGCCGAGGCCAGGTCGTGCAGGTGGGCGAAGGACAGCGCGGCGGCGATCAGCGCTTGGATGAGTACGGCGTCGACTCGGACAGGCAGGGCACGCACCTCACGCCTCCTTCCAGTTTTTGGCATGGCGGGGGTATGGGCTTGGCGCGGGACGGCCGCGCCGGACGTTGGAGCAGGACCGGCTACTCGGTGACCGGTTGTGGAGCGGCGACCGGCTCGGCGTCCTCTACGGGCACGGGCGGGACGTACGGCCGGAAGGGCGTGAGCGCCGATACGTCGGGGGCGATGTGTGCCGTTGCTCGGCAGGTGGCCGCAGCTTCGGCGAGGGAGAGGTAGGGGGTGCGGATGCAGGACCAGCCGCCGGAGGTGTCGCCGATGACAGCCAGGCCGGGCAGCTCCGCGGCGATGGCGCAAGCGGCGTAGACCGCCTCAGGCGCGATGTCGCCGAGAGCCATCTTCGCGGAGGCTTCATCGTTGACGCGGTGGCAGACACGGCCCGTGAGCTGGGCCCGGAGCATGGTCGCTCCCTTGCCGAGCTCGGCGCCGAACCGCTGCCCACAGACTTCCAGGTAGATGCCGGCGGCCCGGCCGAGCTGGGCGAGCCGGATGAGCTGGGTGACCATCTCGTCCCGCCGTTCCTCCTCCTTCCTTGTGGCGACGAGGAAGAGTTCCGCCACCTCGTCGATGAACAGCACGATGGGAGCTGGGCGTTCGTCTTCCGGCAGGCCCCAGACGTCCGAGGTGATCAGTTCCTCCGGGGTGCCGGGCGCGGTGCCCTGCCGCGCCTTGATCAGGTCGTAGCGGTCCTCCATTTCCTTGACGAGTACGGGAAGCAGCTCGGCCGCCTGGCCCGGGTCCGTCGCCAGCGCGGAGAGCCGGGCGGCGAACGGTGCCAACTCGACCCCGCGCTTGCAATCGATGCCGACCAGAACGACGGGCTGAGCGGCCAGCTTGGTGAGCAGGTTCCGCAGGTACATGGACTTACCCGAGAGCGTTGCGCCGAGGACGAGTCCATGCGGTACGGCGCGGTAGTCGCGCACGAAGGCGGTTGCGTCCTCCCGTACGGCCACCGGCACCCGCAGTAGGTCACCGACGGCCCGCCGAGGCATCCGCACCTTGCGGAGGACGTCAAAGCCGACGAGCCGCAGTTCGACGACACCGGGCTTGACGTCCCGGACGTACACGGCGTGCACGCCCCAGGCGTGGCGAAGCCGTTCCGCCGACGCGGCGACGTCCGCCGGCTCCTGGCCGGGAGCCAGCCGCAGCCTGACACGGAGGCCGGTCGAGGTAGGCCTGATCAGACCCCGGCGGGGAGGCACGGGACGTACCTCCCGGCGAGTGGTCGCTCTGACGGCCAGTGCCCGCCACCGGGGTGGCGCGACCGTCAGGCCGCAGGCGTCCATGGTCGACGTGTACGAGGCCAGCAGCCGGGCCACCGAGACCGGCAGCCCGATCGTGGACCAGTACGCCGCCGGGTAGGCGTGCCGGGCGTAGGCCGCGCCGCCTATCGCAGCGAGCGGGCCGCCCAGCTCGGCCAGCGTCACGAGGTCGGTCACGTCGGTCAGACCGCCTCAGCCATCGGGAACGCGCCGGGAGCAACGGCGGTGGCCCGGTAGGCGATACCGTGCCGCTGCTGGCCGTTGAAGACGCTTTCCCACGGACGAGCCACCAGTCCCGGCAGCGAGACCGGAGCACCGACGGTCAGCCCGTCCGTCACACCGCTCTCAGGGATGGTGACCTGGAGCAGCGACGACTCGCCCTCGTCGATGTAGACGACGCCGACGGTCATCAGTGCCTCGCCGCTCACGGCGTCCTTGGCAATCTCACCGGTCTGCCGGTCGCGCACCTTCGGCGCCGGAGCTTCGGTCAGCAGGATCGTGGCGGACGAGGCGTCAATACGGATCACACGCACAGAGATGTCTCCTTCTGAGTCGATCAACCTGGCGCACCTGACAAGTTGACTTAGCAAGCTTGAAGTTAGGGATGCCAGGTTGACTTGTCAAGTGATTGTGGAGCGGAACCGGCCTCGAACGAGGCTCAGTTCAGACGGTAGGTGTCTTCGAGCTCCTGCCGATCGGCAGGAAGCAGCACGTCAGAGACTTGCAGAGCCTGCCCGGAGGCGTCGCGGGCGATGACCAGGACGCTGAGCACAGGCACGCCGTCCGGCAGGCCGAGTAGCTCAGCGTCCCCCGCTTTGGGCAGTCGGGCAGAAACCCTCTCTGTCACGTGGTCGAAGCGGACCTTCTTCCGGGCTTCGATGTGCTCACGGACGCTGCCGCTGAGGACTTCGCGCCTGTCCAGCTCGGTTCCCTCGACCAGGCCGGCGGGGAAGTACGACGAGACCAACTCGACTGCTTCGCCGCCCTCTTCGACGAGGAATCGGCGCACGAGGACCTTGGCCCGTCTCGGCAGGCCGAGGGCGGAGGCAATCCGAGCAGGAACGGGGACCTCGCCGACTTCAATCAGCCGCCCCGGGGCCTGCGACTCGTCGCGCTCCAGAGCCTCACGCCCCCGCCGGTCCTGCCGCTCGACAACTTCCGGTCGGCCCCGGACGATGGTCCCGAACCCCTGGCGGGACTCCAGCCAGCCGTCCCGCTTCAGCAGCTCCAGAGCCCGCACGACGGTCGGGCGGGACATCCCGAAGGCTTGCACCAGCTGGTTTTCACTGGGTACGCGGGTGCCGGGCGGGTACGTGCCGTCCTCGATACGACGCTGAATCGTCTGCGCGAGGCGCACGTACTTCGGTGGCTCCACTTCATACGCCATGAACGCCGCCCGTCGGGATTGGCCAAGTCAACTGGTCAACCAGACTAGCGTCTCTATTGCGCGCGCAATAGGTGTGGCTGGTTCCGTCAGCTCGGCCAGGCATTGGCCACCACGAAGGAGACCATCGTCCCGCCGAAGCGACTCGGCCCGGAGTGCCACGCGTCGGCGATCGAGTCGACCAGCAGCAGCCCGCGGCCGTGCGCGTCGTTGGCATCCGGGCGCCGGAGCCGTACGTTCGCGGGGAACCCCGGATTGTGCACCTCCACCCGGAGTGATGTTCCCGCACGGAACCATTCCACCCGCACCATCCACGGCTCATCCGACCGGCCGTAGAGGATGGCATTGGTCACCAGTTCCGAGATCATCAGCGCACAGTCGTCGACCGAGCAGGCCGGGTTGTACGGGGCGATGAACTTCTGGAACCAGCGCCGGGCCCGCGGTACGGACTCAGGGGACGGATGCAAGGTCATCGCCCCGAGACGCGGTGATGCCGGGCTGGGATCGCGGTCGATCATGTAGGCCATCCGCGCTCACTCCTTGCCGGTGCCGTCACAGTCGAGGCACCGTCGCTTCGATGCGGGACGGGCACAGTCGTTGGCGGTGGAGAGCGCCAGCGTCGTACGCGAACTGACACGCTTCCAGCCAAGCCCCCGGCACGCCCGGCAAGCTAACCGCGTGCCCTGATCCGGCCGCTGACTCGTCACGCCGTGCCCCCTTCCGAGTAAGTGGCCTTGGCCACTTACTGGATAGTGGCATTAGCCACTGTGCCGATGCAAGCGGTTCGGCAGAACTGCCGTCCCGCTCAGGTCAGCGGGTAGCCCTGCTCGAACGCCCAGCGGCGTGGCGGGTACGTGGCTTCGGCGAACTCCAGCGGCCGGTCCTGGAGGTCGTAGACGACGTGGTGGACGACCAACACGGCTGACCCTGGCTCCAGTTGGAGGTCCGCTACCTCTTCGGCAGTCGCACTCCGAGCGCACATGCGGTCTTCGGCGTAGCTTCCCTGACGTCCCGTCATCGTCTCGACGTACATCAGGGTTCCCTCCTGAATCCGCTCGGGTTCCATGAGCTTGGGCGCCCGCTCGCCGACGTCCGGAGCAAACCACGACGTGGACAAGGTGATCGGCCCGTCCTGGTTGTTGGTCACGCGCCGGCGGTGAACAGCCCGACGGTCCCGTACCAGGCCCAGCGCCTCAGCCACGTGGTCCGGCGCCTCCAGCCAGCCCGCAGACGTGATCACCGCGTACTCGCCGGGCGTGTAGATCTTCCCGGTCTGCCGCGCCCGGCCGTACAGCTCACGGGCCCGCCGGTTGACCTCCAGGCTCCGCACATACGTGCCCGACCCCTGACGCTTCTCGACCAGCCCCTGATGACTCAGCGCTTCGAGCGACCGTGCCGCCGTCGGCCTGGACACCTTCCAGTCCGCCGCGAGTTGCCGTTCCGAGGGAACCTCGTCCCCCGGCCGCAGGTCGCCCCGAAGGATCTGATCACGGATGAAGTGCGCGATCTGGAGATACTTCGGCTGAGTCTCCTCGATCTGCGGCATGTCCCCTCCTCGTCCAAGTGGCTATGGCCTCTGGCCACTATAAGGTGAGTGGCCAATACCGGACCCCGTAACCTTGAGCACATGACGCGGTTGATCGTCGCAGCAGGAGGAGGGGGCGACGCAGTCGCCGCCGCAATGCTTGACGCCGCCCTCTACGGCGACGACGACCAGGCGGTGATCCTCACCTACGCGTGGGACCGCCTACTCATCGACCCGCTACCAGGACCCCGAGGCGCCGACAGCTTCACTGGGCTCACGCCGATCACTTCCGCTGTCTGGTCAGTGCCGGCGGAGGCTCGCCCAGTTCCTCCAGTGGGATCGACGCTGCCCCGGCTTGCCGCAGAGCTCCCGCACACCTTCGCACTGCTGGACCCCCACCACGGCGCCGAGGGCGTGACGCGCCAACTGGAAGAGCTCGTTGGCCACTTGGAGCCGGAGTCGATCGACCTCCTGGACGTCGGCGGCGACATCCTGGCCCGAGGCGACGAGCCCACGCTAAAGAGCCCGCTCGCCGACGCCCTCACACTCGCGGCATGCTGCCAAGTTAACGCGCCCGTGCGTCTCTTGGTCGCAGGCCCTGGCCTGGACGGTGAGCTCTCTCTCGACGACCTGCGCGGCATACTCGGCCCGATCGTTCACACCTTCACGGCGAAGGACACCGAGCCAGTCAGCCTGGTCCTGGAGTGGCACCCATCCGAGGCCACGGCGATGCTCGCAGCGACAGCCCGAGGCGTACGTGGCACATGCGAGGTACGGGACGCAGGCCTACCCGTACCGCTCACGGACGAGGGTCCCGCCGTCCACGAGGTCGACATGGACGAGGCGCTGAGTCGAAACGAGCTGGCCCGCGCGATCATGACGACCGCGACCCTGGACGAGGTAGAGGCCTACAGCCGCGAAGTCTGCGGCTACTCGGAGATCGACTACGAGCGAAACAAGGCCGCCTGGCTCAAGGACCAGCCGCCAACAGAGCTGGTGCCGACGACGGTTCTGGCCGAGCTGGACCAGTTCGAGAGCGAGGCCCGCAGCCGCGGAGTCACCCACACGACGTTCCGCCACATCACCGAGGCCCTGAACCTCAACGGCAACCAGCGCAAAGACCTACGCGAGCTCCTGCTCAACAGCCGTCCGGAGCAGTACGCCGCACCCCTGTGGCGCATCACGACGCAATGTCGGATCCCAGTTGATGCTTGACGTTCTGGTCCCAGGTGATGTTTGACGGTGGGCCTAGACAACATCGGAAACCTTACGGGGCTTGTTCGCTTTCACGTGGCGGACGGGAATGTCGGTGGTGCGGCGGATGACCCGGACCTGGCCGTCCAGCGCGACGGTGATCGTCGTGTCCGACACGTGCACGGTCACGGTCTGCCCCGCGTAGGGGCGGCCGAGGGACACGGTCTGCCGGCAGACCATGACCGTGCCGACCGCGCTGACCCGCCGCTGCACCCGCACCGGCTCGACGCCCGGACGCGGCGGCGGGCCCGCGGGCCGCAGACCCCGCAGCCGCTGCACCTGGTCGCGGGTGAGCGGGTTGGGCCGCACCCGCAGCAGTTCCCGCGAGGACGGATCGAAGAACGACAGGGTCTCGTCGTCGATCCGGATGCCCACCTGGCGGCCTCCCAGGATCTCCGCCGCCAGCACTTGATGCCCGCCCAGGCCCACCAGCCCGCTGTTGTTCACCACCCGGTCCACCTCGAACGCCGCCCCGTCCCCGGCCGGAATCGGTGCCGGTCCGGCTGCCCGTCCGCCCCGGGCGGCCAACTGCGCAAGATCGGCCACGGACAAGTGCGAGCGCACGCTCTTGATCCTCGCCCCGGCGATCAGCAGATGGATCACCGAGGTGTCGGCCCAGAACGTCACCGTCAGCCCGGCGCGGGCCGGGCCCAGCCAGAACTGCTTGCCCGCGACCTGCAGATTCCCACTCGCAGGCACCACCCGCTCGAACTCCACCGGCCCACCGGGCTCTATCGGGACCGCTGCCGCGGCCGGCTCAGGCGGGCCGGCCGGCACAGTCGGCACTTCAGCCGGACCCGGCTCCGCAGGAGGTGTCCGCTGCTGCGGCACCAGCGCGAGCACTGCGGGCACCCTCAGGCCCAGCACGTCCCGTTCCTGCTCGGCAACCGGGGAGAACCGATCGGCCGGGGACTGCATGTCCAGCGCCTGATGCGGACGCGAGGAGTTGTACTCCTCCACCCACGCATCCAACGCGGCCTGAGCCTCCCCGATACTCTCGAACGCACCGCAGTCATCCAGGAGTTCACGCCGCAGCGTCTGATGGAACCGCTCGACCTTGCCCGTCGTGGTCGGCGACGCCGGCTGGGTGAGCCGGTGCGCGATCCCGTTCTCCCGGCAGATCCGGTCGAACAGCACCTCACCACCGTGCCCGAACCGGTCCGTGAACTGCTTGCCGTTGTCGGTCAGCACCTCTTCCGGCACCCCGAACACCTGCAAGGCCCCGGCGAACGCCGCGCAGACCGCCCGCCCGGTCGCCCGCTCGACCACCGACGCGATCACGCAGTACCGGGAATGATCGTCCACCCCAGTCACGATCTTCGCCTCGGACAACTCGCCCGTGACCGGGTCGACCAGCATCACACCGCCGACGATGTCCATCTGCCACAACTGCATCGCCCGGTCCCGCTGCCAGCGTTTGTAATCCGACCGCTTCCTCCGCCGCACCCCCGGCACCACCAGGCCATGACGGACCAGGATCCGATACACCGTCATCCGCGACGGCACCGGCGCCACCGTCCCGGACCGCTCCAGCACATGAGCGATCCGCCGCGGACCCCACTTCGGGTACTTGCGCCGCACCTCGCACACCGCCGTCTCCACCTCGGCAGAAGCCTGATGCGGACACGACGCCGGCCTACGCGAACGATCCGACAGCCCCGCCAAACCGGCAGCTGCATACCGGGACTTCCACCCGCTCACCGTCTGCCGCGACACCCCGAGCGAAGCCGCGACCTCCGTCACCGTCGCACCCGCCAACACAGCAAGCACAGCCCGGTATCTCTGCTCGACAACCGACAACTCCACCAGCACCAATCCCGGCCTCCCCACACGCACCGCAACGACGCGCACAGAAAAGCCGAACACGGCCACTGTCAACCATCAGCTGGGACCGAAGTGTCAAGCATCTACCGGGACCGGACACGCATCACGACGCAACCTGAGTAACAACCTTCTTCACGGGTTCAAGGCGGCTCGCTCCGCTCCCCGCGCGCGGCCCGGCCCCCGGCCGGGCCTGCGCTCCTGTCTCCGCCCCGCTCCAGCCCGGCCGGCGCCCGGACCGCGCCCATGGCAATCAGTTGCCTGATGCCAGAGAAGGGGTACGTCGTGGCTGGGGCGGTCGGCTCCACGGCTTTAGCCACCTCCCCGGTCCGGGGCCCGCGTCGAGCAAGACCAGGGGGCCACTCGTGCACATTGCGGGCAGGCCCAAAGCCTGCCCGAGTTGCCAACCAGCGTAAGGCCCCCTGGTCATGCTCGACCCCAGACCGGGCAGGCCACCGGCCAAACCCGCTCCACCGACCTCCGCGACGTCAAGCACGGCTGGGGCTGCTTGCCCGACCGACTCTGGGTTCACAGAAACACTGCACCGGGTCCGCCATGTCGCTTCGCCCCATGAGGTCAGCGTCGAATTGAATCTTTTTATCGCGGTAAGCCCAAGCGTCTTTCTCGGTCAGACTAACCGTGTCATCCTTCACTCTCGCCCGACGTCCGTCGAACACAAAGAGATACCCACGACGATCATACGTCGCCGCCCGCTCCCTTGTCCTGTCTAGGTACTCTGCAAGCTGCCGAAGCCCGTCGTGCGCACGCTTTTCAGCGTGACTGCTCGTTATCCTCGGATTATCGCCTAGGACACCGCTGTGACCGAGCCATTTGATCTCGATCATAGCTATTCGATTCGAATTTTCCCACTTGATCTCGATATCTACGGGATTACGATCATCTACATTGCTTTCGGGCCGAATATCAGGATTGCCTTCTCGAAGACTGCTGGCCAAGTACTGAACCAACGAGTCTCGCATCTCCGATTCAGGTGCGGCCTTCCAAACAATCCTGTCGTCGTCGCGCCACAACGAGGCCAGGATACGGCACTGGCTGGAGCGAGCAAGCCTCACCGAGTAATGCTCCAGGCAATCAGCGAGTTCCCGGAACTTAGATATACCGAAAATCTTCGTGAAGGCGACTGAAGCGGGCACCTGGCCGAGGCGGCCATTCACCCAAAATTCCTCACCTCTGCCGGGCTCATAGTGATACAAGACCGTTTCATGCGCGAGTTCCGCCGGCTCATATCGCTCCTTCCATACCCAGAAGACGTCGTCATCGCACACCTCGACCGTAAGCAGGCCATCGTTGTGCATAGGCAACCGACTCACGTCAGGAACCTTGTAGGCGCGACTATAATCCAGAGAGGAAGATTCGTCCGTCGTCCTATAGAACACCGTCAGAGCCGAGTTGATTGATTCATAATCAACCGCTCGATGAATCTCCTTAAGCTTGGGCAGGAAGTCACGCAGGATATCCGGGCCAGCTTCCCCCAAGGTTTTTGAGGCTACAGCAATGTAGTGCCCCCGAGCCATTTCAGCGAGGCGCTCTAGCTGAGACACAGTCCCCCCTCTACTTACTTTCCCGCGTTGGCTGTCTGCTCCAGCAGGAAACTTAGCCAGACCACGGCAGGAACCATGTAATCTGGAATATCACTGCCCAACGACCTCTTGAGAACGGCGAACTGTGCATAGACCTGTGCCAGGTTGGCATCCTCCAACAGTTCCTGAGGCACCTCAAGCTGTTGAGCCTTCGCCAGATGTGGCTCACGTGCCACCCCCTCTTCTACAGAGGAGACGGGCATGGCGGCGGATGCTCCTGTAGATCCGCGAAGATATGGCACTCGGTCACTAAAGCGACCCAACTGCAGCCAAAGATCCAGCTCTTTTCTGCCCGCCTCAGTAATGACTAGCCTATCTTCCTCAGAAGCAAGAAGTTGCCTAACCTTAAGGAACTCGACGGCATTGTAGAGCTCCACGCTGAAGGGCGAAGATGTGGGCGTCGAGAAAAACGTGTACCCCCAACTCGCGACCGGCTTGCGATCATAAAGGCCCAGCAGGCAAGCAAGATAGATGAAGATCTGAACTGAGCTGAGTGAGATCTCCTTCGTTTCATCGGAGATTTCGGATACGACGAAGAGCGCATCAAACGATGCCTCTGGCGATGCCTGACTCAAAACATTCTCCCGTCCAAGCTTGCCTGGATTGCAGCGTATGACTCATCGAACAACTCTTCTGAGTCTGCCTGCACCTCAGACAGAACCGACCAATTGGTCATGCGCTCTACGTGCATCAACTCACGCCCACACACATGAGCAAGCTCTAGAACGAGGCGGTTGGAGTTCAAATTCGCAGTCATGATGAGGCGGTTACCTCGACCTACGAAAGCTCCGAACATCTCGCCGGCACGACTCTCATATGCGATATCGAGCGATCCCTCCGGAGTGTCGATGTAGAGGCCGGCTGAAGCGCCGTTAAGCATATGCTCCGTCAACGCCATCCGCAGAGCGATGTCGATGAAATACCGCTGGCTTTCAGACAACTGGTTCTGCTCACGCCGGGGCTGTCGATCAATCGTCACGATCAACTCCGGCCCCCGAGCTCTTTGATCTAGGCGGCAATGAAGATCCATTCCCAGAAAGGCACGGGCGAGACTCTGAAATCGCGGAACAAACTCGAGCTCAGCCTCGGCATACTTTTCAGCGAGTTCCCGCTTGACCGGAGTGAGCAAAGCTTGATACTCGTCTCGTTTCTGACGGTACCGATCCCTCCTGTCTTGCGCGGCAGCGAACTCTGCTTGAAGCTGCTTTATAACATCAGAAACGCCAGAATGTGCAGCTTTGTTGCGTACCCAATCAGAGTTCTCCCGCTCGAACTCCTCAATAGCTCGCGTTGTACGGCGAAACTCATCCTGCGCGACCTGCCGTTGCTGCTCGGCACGTTCAGCATCCTCCTGGGCTGCTTTGAGTCGAGCAGCACTCTGCTGCAGCCGCACATCTAGCTCACGGAGGAGGTCGAAATCTTCTCCCTCGTCAGACGAACTAGTATCGCTATGACACAGTGGGCACCTGTTGTCAGCAAGAATCCGTTCAACTTCAGCGATCGAGTCCACCGAGGCAGTGCCACAGATGCCACATGATTGATCATGAATAAGCTTGTGGATGAGCGGATGCTCTGTTGGTCCACTCTTGGGGCTCAGCCGACTATTGAAGGCACGGTCATACTCTGTAGTCAGGGAGTGATGATCAGCAGCTGCAATACCTACCTGCAGACGTGCATCCTTCTCTTGAGCCAGCCTCTGATCAACGATGGCAGCGCAACTATCGCGCTGATCCAGCAGGCTTCGATGCTTATCTTCCAACTCCTCGTTGAGTTCGAATGAACCCCCACTTCGCTCCAAGAGGTCCCGGATTTGAGCACGAGCCGAAGTAGCCTGGTACTGGGCATTCCTGGCTTGCGATTCGAGCCTGTCTGCCTTTCTTTGCCACTCGCCTGCCGCGTCCGCCCTCGCCGAATCGAGGCCGAAAACGAGGAAGAGAGCGAACCTGGCGACCTCTGGATCCCAGAAAAGGAGGTGTCGACGCTCATCAAAGGTTACAAGGAAATGCTGAACATAGATTAGTTGGTCGAAACTGGCCAAGCCGGCATGCTTAAGGCTGAGAGTCTCATATTCCTCCATGATCTCCCTGCCTAGCGTCGGATCTCCGAATTCTCCCGCTCGTTCGAGATCAACGTCTGGACCCTTCACTCGTAGAGAACGAAGAGCGTCCCCGTCAAAGAAACCCCGCGTGACCTCATACTCATATTCTCCGATCGTGAATTCTACTGAAACCTCGGCGATTTCCCTGTCATCCGTCTTTACGCGTCCAGTGAAGTAATCAGGTGCATACGAACGCGCACTCTTGCTGTATTCTGAAAGTGACAACACCTTGACCTCAGGAGGGGCTACCGCACCAGTGAGGGCATAATTCAAGATGGCCAAGAAAGTGGACTTCCCGAGTCCATTTGCACCAGACAGGCAAAACACGTTCTTGTCGAAGTCAACGACGTTCTCGCTGCGATTGCGATATAGCGAGAAGTGAGAGATCCGCAACCGTCGAACCTGCGGAAGGCGGATGCTGCCAGCCCGCTCCCCCATGTCTGCCCCTCCCTGATGCACCGTCATGTGCGGGACTGTAGTGGCAACTAGGTGCCGGCACCAGGTACTGTCGCTGGTGCATGCCTCAGTAGGCCCCACAGCGGGGGTGTCGCCCGCAGCTGCCTCTCCAACGACGCGAGCTTTCAAGCCAGAGGCGCTCGATCGTGGTATCGTGCGCCGGTTACGCGGCCTGCCCTTGCTAGCGACTGTGGACCGGTCGCACCGCCTACCTGCGAACTGGGCCGCTAGGAATTGCGAGGAGTTTCTATGGCCCAGGCCGGCGCGCAGGCGCTGACCGCTCATTATCGCAGCCTGCAGAAGAGTTGGGCAGTCTCACATAATGAAACATACCGGCGACTAGTTGTCCCAAATGGCAACTCCTCGCAGCCATTCCATCGCTGGTTCCACTTGAAGGAAGCCTACTCGTCTCAGCTGTTGCCTCAACTTATCTCAGATAGTGGCGACTCTCCGCGGGAAGCCCTACGGGTTCGCGATCCATACAGCGGCAGCGGTACTACACTGCTCAGCGCCCTTGAGGTGAGTTCCCAGCGCGATCTTCCCGTCGCTGTCCATGGCACAGAGCGCAACCCATTCATCTGGGAGCTCGCTCATTCGAAGGTCGCAGGCAGAATTGCCGGACGTGAGGCCGCTAAAGAGTTCGAGGTAGCCCTCGACTCCGTTGAGGCGCTCTACCGTTCTCCTAATCGGCCGTCCGTCTCGATCCCCGACCAAGCAACGTTGCGTAACGAACGCTATTTTGCGCGTGACAATGTAGAGAAGCTGTGCTCCATTCGGCGAGCAATTGATATGTGTGCTGACGGGCTGTCGCGTTCTCTCTTGAGAGTGAGTCTTGCGGCCGCGGTGGAAAGTTGCGGACGGCTGCGTCGAGACGGCCGAGCATTGCGATTCACCCCCAGCAGGCAACCCAAGGATGCCTGGACCGCCTTCAGCGAGCGTGCCGCTGTCGTCCTACAGGATCTCGAGGTAACCGATCCACTAGATGCATCCGGGGCTGTGCGGCTCGGCGATGGACGAGAGCGCAGCGGTGAAGCCATCGAATTTGATTGGATAGTCTTTTCCCCTCCTTATCCAAACAATATCGACTACACCGAAGTTTATAAAACCGAAGCGTGGGTGCTTGGCTGCTACGAAACCGCAGAGGAAATGCGCACGCAACGGCAGCTAACGGTACGTAGCCATCCGAGCATTCGATTCGAGCGCGAGTATTCTTATCTCGAGGGTGGCAAATCTGCTGATGTCAATCGGATCATTGATCCAGTGATCTCGTCTGTCCCTAAGGGGAAGTACTATAACGGACGAGTGGAAGTGATACGTGGCTACGCCGATGACATGTTGCAAACTCTACAGTCGTGCCGGCGCGAAGTTGCCTCGAATGGACGTCTAGCCTTCATCGTAGGCAATTCAGCACACGCCTCAGGCGACCATGCCTTCATCATTGCCGCAGACGTCCTCATGGGTGCTTTGGCGGAACTCGCTGGCTGGCGAGTAACTGAGCTCAACATTGCGCGTGAGCTAAGTCGGCGAAATGCGGACAGTGAGTTCTTGCGAGAAAGCGTCGTGATGCTAGAGCCGGCCTGACCTACGTTGCGCTAGTGGAGAGCCCTGGCTGTATGCCTGGGCTAGCGTCCTGACGAAAGCGCCCAGGAACAGGTGTGAGCAGACCTAGTCCACCGTAGATAGTGTTTTCGTCCTCTGCGTCCGACTGACGCAGAGGACAGCCAGGCAAAGCAGGCGTAGCCGTCACCAGGTGAGCTCAACTAGTCATTGGAAAGTCTCGGGGAAGGACGGCCGGCGGAGTGGTCACGAAAAACTGTTGAAGCGGTTCGAGCACCACCAGCCGACGAACCTCCTCTGAGAGTTGGGAGGCATCTAGATGAAGCGGCAGGTCTGGGACCGTGGTAATCAACCAGCGAAGCAAAACCTGTAGTGCAACTGACCTGAGCTCCGACAAGGTTTTCGCGTTGATCTCTCCCGTATCGTCCCCGTGTGCATACTTCGAGCGAATCTCGTAAGCATTTTTGACGATCTTTTGCACCGCCAGACGATCGCTGTCCGTCATCCACAAGGAAGCAGCTCGGTAGGCGACCTTACGGCTCAGGTCGAGATTCTGCTCGTCTGACAGCAATGCCTCCATGGCGATGACGTAATGAAGCACAACTTCCTCGGCCTCTTCCTCCCAGACGAAGTCGTTCCCGAACGTTCGATGCGAGGCGCGTACCAGGTGCTGGGCAGCACGGCTCAGACGACGCGATCGCTTTGAGGGCTTCTTTTTAGTGGTCTCGCTCGTGATCGCATCGATACGACTAGAAACTGCCTCACAAAAAGAAGCTAGGCGTCCTGTATCTTCGGGTGCCACCGTATAGGTTCCGATATCGTGTGACTCAACCTCCTCTTGCTCTCCCTGTGGTCCCTGATAAACGTCGATGCGGGTCGTCGCCTCGCCTGTCGACAGGTGCACCTCGCGGCCGCGCCTTACCGTGTACAGGGCTTCCATCCGCAGCACATCGTCCCAGCACCAGAGCTGCAAGGTGATAAGGGGTTTCCAGAACAGTGTCTCCGGCCGGGTATGCAGAAGAGGGAAACGTAAGCCTGTACGGTCGGGCTTCTTTTCCGTGTCTGGCCGATGCAGGAAAGCAGCGCCAGCTAGCAGCCGCGGCGGCAAAGGATTCGGCTGCAGAAGCTCATCTAGTGACGGGATGGGTTGGAGCTTATGGAGTTCCGCTCCGGTGAACGTCTGCAAGGTGTAGTTGCCGACGTCTATACATGTTCCAGGGGGAAAAGAACCGTCCAGCAGGATCCAGTCCTCCACCACAGGCATTGGCGCCATGCAAAATCGCTTGAACTCTTCGGCTAGATCGTCCGTGAAGATAGAGAGTCCAGCTGCGGCAGCGTGTGCCGCACGCGCGAGGCCGGTTGTCTCAAGCAGAACATGGTCATGTGGAATTCGGTTTTCGCCTTTGGTGTACAGGTCAGGTCTGCGATCGGGATGAACAGCGGCAGCAATCGCAGCACGGACAGAGGCCCAGGCCGGGACGCGGCTCAATGCCAGCCAAGTCATCGTGTGAGGGGCGACTGGTTGTCTCGCCCCACTTGTCACATCGGCGAACCAACGTTGCAGTGCTGCTGTGATCGCGTCACCCTCACTCATCTGTCAGACGCTACCGCGGCCGAGCTGGCTATGCCTCCGCCTTTCGACGACAGGCTTCCTGACTGCCCGGAACCCATGAGTAGGCAGAGTTGACGCCAGGGTGCGTATGGTTCCTCAGCCGGGCGCTGTAGTCACGCCGAGCGGCGCTGCATTCACTTCTCCCCCGGTCCTCCCGAACAGCGGTTGTGCGTGGACCACCTGTGGCCGAGAAGGCGCCGTCTCTTCCGTAGGTAGCGGATGACCTGGACGTACGGTTGAGACTGCAAGGCCCTCCGGAGCCGTGTGCGCAGGTCCGATCTTGCCGCGGGCTACTGTCGGGGGCTTTCAAAGCCTCGCCCTCGGTGATTTCGCTGTGAGCAGCGGCTGGCGCAGGCAGACAGGTGCCACCGCAGGCAGCCGTCTGTAACTGATCGCGTGAACCTGGGCGGCGCTTCAGTCCCCTGCCGTTGGGGGCGGTGTTCGAAGTCTCAACCCACAGGCACAGGTGCCGCATTGGTTCCCTGTCCTGCCGCACTCGACCTGCCCCACGCCCTGGTCGAGTGGGTCACCATGCTCATCGTCACCAGCGAGGGTGACCGGCGATGCAAACTCCCGCCGCACCAGCGTGCCCTGGTCGGTCTGGTGTACCTGCGCAGGCACGACACCCTCGCCCAGCTCGCGGTCGGCTTCGGTATCTCCGTCGGCACCGCCCCCGCCTACGCGGCAGCCGTCATCGACCTGCTCGCGGACCGCGCGCCCGGCCTGCTGCGCGCCTTGCGCGAAGCCGACCCGGACTACGTCCTGCTGGACGGCACCCTGGCGGAGTGCGACCGGGTCGGCGACGGCCGGACCGACTACTCGCACAAGCATCGTCGGCACGGGGTGAATGTGCAGGTGGTGACCGACCCGGCCGGGCGGCTACTGTGGATCTCGCCTGCCCTGCCCGGCCGTGCCCACGACCTCACCGCGGCCCGCACACACCGGATCATCAGGATCTGCGAACGCCAGGGCATCCCGGTCCTCGCCGACCGCGCCTACGTGGGAGCCGGCCCGTGGGTGACGACACCGCTCAGACGCCCACCCGGCCGCGGGTTGCCACCGACTCAGCAAGCGCTCAACCGCGCGCTCTCGGCGGCACGGGCACCAGTGGAACGGGGTGTGGCCCGTCTGAAGTCCTGGCGCATCTTCCGCAGGGCTCGGTGCAGCCCGAATCGAATGTCGTCAATCGCCGTGGCCGTCCTCACCTTGGAGCGGCAACGCTGAAAGAGCTCACTCTATGGACACGACCCGTACGCGTCCCACCACTTGGGGCCGGATCGCCCGTACCGCGTACAACCGCCCCCGTTCCCCTTCAAGGCACTCTTGAGAGACGGCCCGTCCGCCACCGGCGCCTCGCCGGCCTCCACACCCGGTCACCTCAGGGACTGGCGGGCAAGGTGACGTTGCAGATCGATATGACGAAACTGGTGGACGGGTCCCACCTGGCGCAGAATGCCTCGGCTTCGGGCGTCGTCGAGAAAGGCCATGAGGTCGGGCGGGAATCCCTCGTACCGGGCGAGGTGGCTTTGCGTGAGGACGAAGAAGATGTACGAGGTCTGCCGGAGGGCGCCCAGCATTGCCCCCAGCAGGGCGTAGAGGCAGGCGAACGTCGCCACGCCGAAGATTCCGGAACCGCCGGTCAGGGTGAGGGGTGCGACCGACAGGCCGAAGACCACCAGGAAGACCCCACCGGTCATCAGTGTCATCGTGCCGGTCGCCTCGCGGTCTTGACGCAGGACGGTTTCGGGTCCCACCACTGTGGCAAGGTCGGGTGTCTGGACGGACAGACCGAAACCGATGCCGCCGGCGAGCCCGGTGACCAGGGCGATGGACAAGCCGATCTCGGCGATTACCGTCCACGTGGAGGCGTCCGCTCCCCACTGCGACGGCATCGCCGCGCTCACGCACGCTGCGATGCCCGTGAGCACCAGACTGAGCAGCAGCGCCGCCAGGCAACCAGACCGGCTCCATGCCCAGGCCAGCCGTCCGCCGGGGGTCGCGGCCGCTTCCCTCAGGCTGACGCGGGCGGCGTAGGAGAGGCCCAGGAAGAGTCCCAGCCTGGCGCCGCTCTCAAGTGCCTCGCCGGTCAAGGCAAGGGGGTTGTCCCAGTCCACCGGCTGGATGGTGACGACGACGTACGTGAGCACCCCTTGCGTCATCGCGCCGATCAGTGCGCCGGTCAGCCCCAGGGCCAGGATCCGCGCGGACCCCAGGGACCGGAACCTCGCCGCCGTCCGGCGGAGGGCCGGGAAGCCCAGGAAGACGACGATCGCGATGCCGGCGAGGTCGCCGCACGTCCACAGAACTGGGCCGTCGGAGGGTGCAACGAGCGTCACCAGGGCGCACGCGATCGCCACCAGGGCCGGGCGGGCCCCGGCCACCGTCAGCGCGGTCAGGAGCCCGAAGTACAGGCCCAGCGAGAGGCAGTAGAGGATGTCGCCCTGTGCCCCGTAAGTCAGCGACGCCGTCGCTCCGGCGGTGACCGTGGCCGTCACCAGTACGGCACCGCCCAGGACGAAGGCGACGAATCGCGCCGCCCGGCGCGTCGGCAGGAGCGCCCTCAGCCTCCACCAGGCGATGTCTGGAGCACCGCCCTGGTCGTGCTCCAGATGCCGGGCGATCCGGGTCAGGACTCGGTGTGCCTGCGGGGCGTCGGTTCCGTACACGCTGGGGAGGAAACTCCCGAGCAGGTGCTCGTCCACCTCGTCCCTCGTGCGGAACCGGCCGTCCTGGCACAGTCCCGCCGGGTCCGGCGGCAGGGTGCGGCCCGGATAGCCCGGCTCCAAGGAGGAGCGGTAGAACCTGCGCGCGAGAAACAGTCCCAACGGGGTGCTCAGGGCCTGTCCGACGGGACTTCGCGTGCCGAGTTCGGCCACCACCGGCTCCCAGCGCCGTGCCTCCGCGGTGCCCGGCCTCCCCCGGAGGTACCTGGCCGCGTCAGCGGCGTCCATGGGCAGAATGGTGATCCCCGCCGCCCCGTACACGCCGATGGCGAGGTCCGCGGCGTGAACGGCCTCGCGGAACTCCGCGAGGCGGCTGGAGAGCACCAGCGGGGCCGTGATCCAGGGGTCGTCGTTGACGGCGGCCAGCACCTTGGCACGCAGGCCCACCGGCAACTCGTCGAAGCCGTCGAGGATCGGCAGGATGCGCTGCCCCGTGAGCAGTGCCTCGGCCAGGTCGGCGGCGCCGTGCGTCGCGACACCGGCCGGCGGGAGTGCAGTCAGTCCCGGATAGCTTTGGCGAAGCTGACGGACCATCAAGTGCGACAGGGTGGTGTCATTCGGATGCCAGGAGCCGAGGTTGAAGAGCACCGGAACACGTTTCTCGGGGGCCGCGTCCCAGCTGTCGAGCAGATGCGACAGAAGGCGGTTCAGGAGCGTCGTCTTGCCCGCTCCGGGTTCCCCGAGAAGCAGCAGCCGCCGCGCCGGTGTCCTGTCACTGAACACCTTCCCGATCTCCCCGTCCCGTCCGGCCAGGCCAGCGGGCGTGGACGGCCAGCCGGCGGAGTCCCCGGGGCGACCACCGGGCCACTCGGTCGCGATGGACCGCAGGTTCGACCAGTCGTGGACGAAATCGAAGCCCGCGGCAGCCCAGGTGACCGGCATCGGAGCGAGGCCGTCCAGGCCACGGGCCTGCGTCTCGGCTTCCCACTGCCGCCGCACGAGGTCGGCCAGATCGCGGGCCGCGGACTCCAAGTCGCTCGCCCGTCCGGCGTCGAGCCGGTCGTGCGCGAACGCCTTCCAGGACAGGTACAAGGGGGCCAGCGTGGGCAGTGTCACGCTCAGCATCGATATGACGCCCAGTTTCCCCACGTAGGCCATGAGCAACGCGGCGCATGTCCCGCCCATCGCCAACGCCCAGTACCACCGACCGACACGCCCCCGTCCGGACGCCCCCGCATCTGTCATGTCGCTATGGTGTCGGATCGCGCCGCTCCACGGCGGAATATCCGCGTTTTCCAGCACTGCCTCTCGGCTGCCGGAGAGCAGCCGCCCCATGTCACCCCGAGGGCGACGAGTCGGCGGCACGGGCACCGGGCGAACACGGCATGGCGAGACTGCAGTCCTGGCAGATCTTCCGCCGATCACGCATCAGCCCCAGCCGCACGACCGTCATCACCAAAGCTGTCCTCACGCTGGAGAGGCAGCGCTGAAAACGCTCAGTGATCCACGAGGCAGCGCTGCGCATCAGGGTCGGTGACCGAGCCGCAGCACGGGCTCAGCTCGCCCGCGTCCTGGAACTCTCTGAAGCCGATCAGGTCACCGTACGTGTCATTCCCTTTGACCTGGACGGCTTCGGAGGAGCGGGAAGCGCCATGGGGTACGCAGGTGGTCCGGTCCCCAAGCTGGACACCTTCGTACGTGACGGACCCGATGGCCCTGTGTTCATCGACGCCGAAGCCCAACTCGGGCGCTACCGAACGCTCTTTTGCAGGGTGGAAGCGGCATCGCTCGAACCCGCGCGTTCGCGTGACCTCATCCTCCGGATGGCGAAGGAGCCGTGAGTCCATGTTGGACCTCAACACCTGGCAAAAGTCGTCCTACTCCGGCGGCGGCCAGGGCGACGCCTGCGTGGCGGTCGCACGTCGTCGCACCCACATAGCCGTCCGCGACTCGAAGGCCCCGGCGAGGGCTCCCCTCTCCGTCCCAACCGGAGCCTTCACCAGCTTCATCGAAGCCCTGAAGGGCGACACCTACTCCACGGTGGTGGACTTCAGCCTGCCTCGAGGCTGAACCACCTCGTCGCCACCGATCGGCACTCAGTGGCGCCTTTTGCCCTTCTTACGGCCGCCACCCTTGCCCCGCGCGGCCGGCGGCTCTTGACGCACCTGTGCCAGGTACGCCTTCTCGCACTCCTCGTACGCCAGCGCTGCGGGTCGGGCGATCTCCTCGTCCGGATGGTCCGACAGCAGCTGAAGGGCATGCGATGCGGTGGCGGGGTCGGCACGGGCGAGCTCCGACACCAGCGCCGACGCACCGCCCGGCCAGCCGGTGGCCATCTGCTCGAACCCCTCGTGCAGGGCGCCGAGTTCAGGGGTGCGAAGGCCGCCGTCCGCTCCTTCCGGCGGCGTCTCGTCGTCCTCGGGGACCTCGCCGAGGGCGAAGGACGCACGCCAGGCCGGGGCCGCGAGGGCGTGCAGCCGGTCCAGTCTCCACAGCAGCCGGGACGGGAGGGGCACGGCCTCTTCGTCGACCGCCTCCCCCGCCGCCCGCAGCGCCTCGGCGGCCCAGGCGCCGAGCACCGGGTCGCCGACGTACCCGGCGAGCAGCCCGGGCGGGGCGTCGGGCAGGGTTTGCGCCGCCAGCCTGCGGTGAGCCAGCAGATCCGTGGACGATGGGGGTCCCTCCGCGCGACCGGAGCCGAGAGTGGGGGAGGACGCCGCCAGTGCCGCCAGCAGCCTCGGCCAGCGCGCCTCGGGTCCCTCGCCGCCGGCAACCCACTGGCGCAGCACCCGGTGGGCGGCGGGATCGTCCCACTGCCGCGCAGCGGGGACCAGTTGTGCGGCATCCATGGCGATCACCGCCTCCACGGTGGGGAAGCGCTCCGCCACGTTCGCCGGCGTCCACCGCTGCCCCTCCCCGTCACCCGCGGCGGACCCGTCTGCCTCCCGCGCCGACTCCCCGGTAAGCGGCGGCCAGCCGCCGCCGTACGCCAGCAGCAGCGCCTCGCGAAGCACCGCGGCGGCCAGCGGGGTCAGCCCGTACGCGTCGCCGCGCCGCCACACCACACCGGCCGCGGCCAGCAGATCCAGGCGGCCGGCCAGCCGCCGAGCCTCCGGCGCCAGATCGGCGGCGTCCTGTTCGTCCAACGGACCGAGCTGCAGCAGTCGTTCGAGCTCGGGCAGCGACGGCAGGCGGTACGCCTCCGCCGTGTACCCGGGCTCATCCGACTCCGTGGAGTCCCCGGGTCCGCGCACCGGCGCGGCGAGCGACGCCTCCGGCGGTACCATCCAGTCGGCCGCCACAGCCGCATCCCGCGCCACCGACCGGGTCTCGCCCGCGGCGCAGTGGAGTGCCACCAGATCGCCCAGGATCTCGCCCTCGAAGTCTTCCCCGAGGTCCGGATCCGTGCCCAGCCGCGCGCACAGCTCCACCAGGGCGCGCACGGCGAGAGCCGCCAGTTCGCCCGCGTTCCGCTCACGCCATGCTTCCAGGGACGGCCCGGGCCGCGGCGTGCCTTCCTCGTCCAGGACGAGGAAACCGGTCGTGAGCGCGACGTCGGCCCCCTCCGCGTCGGCGTCCGCGGGCGGGCACGCGGCGAGCTGCGCGGCGGGCGCGAGCAACCCGCTGTCGCACAGCGCGGACACGAAGCCGTCCCGGTCCGTGGGCAGCGGGTGCGGCGGTGCGAAGGATTCCTCCCCCCGCAGCGTGTCGTACTGTTCGACCACCTTGCCCACCGCCGTGCGCAGCGCCATGTCGTCCGGACGCGGACCGGGAGCGGGAAGTGCCGCCGTCGGCAGTTCGGCCGGCCCGAGCGACCAGCGGCGGGCCACGCGCAACCCGGCTTTCGTGGCCGCCTCGGTCCACTCGTCCACTCCCTCGGCATCCATCAGACGCGCCACCTGCTCGGAGCCCAGCAGGTCCAGCACCCATGGCGCCTCGTCCGACTCGGTGAGATACAGGGCGAGGCGCTGCCCGAGCAGCATCGCGGCCACCGCCTGTCGTTCCATCGCCAGTCCGCGCCGGTAGGGGCCGAGCGCCCACGCCGCCGGGCCCGCGCACAAGGAGCCCGCGTCCGACTCCGCGGTCTCCGTCGCGTCGGGCAGGGACAGCAGCTCGGCACGCTCCGCGTACGGCAGCCGCGCCAGCTCCTCCAACCCTCCCCGCACCGCCTGCGCGTCCCGAACGTCGACACCGCGCGCTCGCAGCAGGCCGCCCCAGAAACGGGGGAGCGTCAACTCGCGCGGGTCGCACATCACCCGCAAGTGCTCCTCGGCGCACTTGTCGATCGCCTCGCGCAACCGCGCGTGCCGCTTGGTGTTGAGCCGCCCGTCCGCCCTGGTGCGGTCCGCCAGGACACGCAGTACCGCGAGTGCCGCGCCCTCCTCGCCCGGTGCGACGGAGAGGAACTGGGGCAGCGCCTCGAGCAGCACGGCCCGCACCAGGTCGGGGGTGGCCTCGGGCAGCCCGTCGCGTACCTTGGCGCCGCTCAGGGCGAGCAGATACACGACCGCGTCCGCGGCCACTGGGTCAAGACGTTCGCCATGCTCCGTGCCCCAGGAGAGAAGAGAGCAGACTGCCAGACCGGATTCCGCTTCGTGTGTCACCCGAACACCGTACAGAGCCGTTCACGGCGCGGAGCCACTCCCTTCCGTCGCCGACTGACCATGGAATGTCACCAGGAGGCGCGCAGCCCGACGGACACGGCCACCGCTCGGGTAGGCCATGTGAGGGAGTCTCCCGCAACGTGGCACTGGGGGCGAGAGAGCCGCAGCTCCGTGCTGGGCGGCGCCCCCCGGCTACCGACCGCTGGCCGCTGGGCGGGCCCCGCAGAGTGAGGGCGAGTTCGCCCCCTGGGTGGAACGCGCCCTGCTGGACCAGGGACGGGCCCTGTACTCCCGGGTGGAGGCGGAGTCCCTGCTGCGCGAGGACCCGCGGATCACCCACCGCACGCTGTACTACGACGTACTGTCCGCGGTCGCCCGGGGCGCCTCGACCCCGGCGAAGGTCGGCTCGATGCTGGAACGGTCCCGCTCCGCCATGGTGGCACCGCTGGAGGTGCTCGAGTCCACCGGCTACGTCCGCAAGGAGCAGGACCTGCTCAAGGCGCGGCACCCGGCCATCAGCGTGGCGGACCCGGTGATCCGCTTCAACCAGCTGATCACACTGCCCATGGTGGATCTGGTGGAACGGCGGCGTGGTGCCCAGGTGTGGCAGTCGTCCCGGCCGACGTACCACTGGAAGATCCTCGGCCCGCATTTCGAGGAGACCGCGCGTGAATGGGCCCGCTCCTTCGCCATCGACGAGACGGGGCTGTCCCTCGGCGCGGTGGGCACGGCGGAGATCGCCGACCCGACAGCCCGGACCAAGCACGAGGTCGACCTGCTCGCACTGGCCCCCGGCGAGCGCCCTCAAAACCCGCGAGCCGCCATCGCACTGATCGGTGAGGCCTGATCCACCCACCCATGCCCAGGAGGCATCCCGACTCCGCGCTCTTCCCCACGTTCGGCCTGTGGGCCACTCCTGTCGCCTACAGATGCCTGGACGCGAGCTCGTGCACGGCCTCACCACCTGGCCTGCGGTGCCCCGCAGGCGCCCCGCGAGAGCCTTCCGAAACGCTTCCTTCATCCGGGGAGCATGGAGAGGTAACGACTGCCTCCTAGCGTCCCCTGTCATGGACACGAAAGTCTGTACGCGCCCGGCCTCGCTTCGGATCCACGGCAACTCCCGCACCGTGCACGGGTCTACGCGACGTCCCGTGAGGCGTGTCTGAAGCAGGCGTATCGCCCGCCCCACGGGCCACGCCCCGCTGTCCCGCCCCGCTCGCCACTCCCCACCCCCGCAGTCCCCCTCCACGACGCTGTCACGCGGGCCCCGGCACCCTCGCCCGCCTCCGATGTGAGCCACCCCCACAGCAGTCCCCGACCCGCAGCAAGGAGGCACGGTATGAGCACCGAGCCACGACTGGCAGAAGTGACCGAGCCGGAACCGGCGCACAGGGCGGCGTCCGGCACCGACCAGGCCGTCAGGGAAACCCTGGAGGACTACACCCTCCGCTTCGCGCCCCGCAGTTACCGCCGCTGGACCCCCATGGTCGTGGCGACCACGGCGCTGGGCGGCATCGCGTACATGGCCGACTTCTCCATCGGGGCCGGTATCGGCCTGGCCCACGGCACCGGCAACGCGCTCGTGGCGATCACGGTCGCCGCCGTCGTCATCTTCGTCACCGGCCTCCCCCTCGCCTACTACGGCGCCCGCTACAACATCGACCTGGACCTGATCACCCGCGGCTCCGGCTTCGGCTACTACGGCTCGGTGCTGACCGGCGTCATCTTCGCCAGCTTCACCTTCATCTTCTTCGCCCTCGAAGGCTCGATCATGGCCCAGGGCCTCAAACTCGGCCTCGGACTGCCGCTCTGGCTCGGCTATCTGGTCTCCACCCTGATGGTGATCCCGCTGGTGATCTACGGCATGAAGGCGCTCAGCAAGCTCCAGGTGTGGACCACCCCGGTCTGGCTGGTGTTGATGGTCGCCCCGCTGGTCTACCTGATCGCCACCGACCCGGGCACGGTGGACCGCTTCCTCGCCTACGCCGGCACCGACGGCGAAGGTGGCGTCAACACCGCCTCCGTCCTCCTCGGCGCGGGCGTGTGCCTCTCCCTGATCGCGCAGATCGGCGAGCAGATCGACTACCTGCGCTTTATGCCGCCCAAGACCGCAGCGAACAAGCGCAGCTGGTGGACCGCCGTCATCATGGCCGGGCCGGGCTGGGTCGTGCTCGGCGCGCTGAAGCAGGCCATCGGCGTCTTCCTCGCCGTCTACGTCCTCGCCGAGGTCGGCGCGGACGCCGCACCCGAACCGATCCAGCAGTTCCGCGGCGCCTTCGACGCGATGATGCCGTCCTGGATGGTCATCCCACTCGCCGTGGCCCTCGTCGTGATCAGCCAGATCAAGATAAACGTCACCAACGCGTACTCCGGCTCGCTGGCGTGGACCAACTCCTTCACCCGCGTCACCAAGCACTACCCCGGCCGCATGGTCTTCGTCCTGGCCAACCTGGCCTTCGCCCTCGCCCTGATGGAAGCCGACATGTTCAGCTTCCTCAACGACATCCTCGGCTTCTACTCCAACTGCGCCATCGCCTGGGTCGTCACCGTCGCCACCGACATCGGCATCAACAAGTACCTGCTGAAGCTCTCCCCGCTCCAGCCCGAGTTCCGCCGCGGCATGCTCCACGCGGTCAACCCCGTGGGCGTCGTGGCCTTCGTCGCCGCCTCCGGCCTGTCCATCGCCATGTACTTCCACGCCCTCGGCGACACCCTCCAGCCGTACTCCCCCGTCGCCGCCGCCGTCATCGCCTTCGTCCTCACCCCGCTCATGGCCATCGTCACCAAGGGCAAGTACTACCTGCGCCGCACCGACGACGGCATCGAAGAGCCGCTCCTGGACGGGGACGGCAACCCCAGCGCCGTGACGTACGAGTGCCACGTGTGCCGCCAGGAGTTCGAGCGTCCGGACGTGGCCGCCTGCCGGACGCACGGCGCCGTCGTGTGCTCGCTGTGCCTGAGCACCGACAAGGTCGGCGACCACGTGCTGTCGCCGGCACCCACCGCCTGACGCCCCCTCACGCCCGGGAGAAAGCGAAGGGCCCCCGCACGTAACGTCTTTGCGGGAGCCCTCGGTTCCAAGACGGCAACCGTCCTCCACCGGCCAGAGGCGTCATCGCATCGTGAGGGCCCGACCCGAACCAGAGGTCCTGACGACAACTCCCGGAGCCGTGTGCGGAGATTCGAATCCTGCCGGGGGCACCCGGCATGAGGCGCCCAAAGAACCCGTCACCTGCGGAAACGCTTAATTAGGACACCGCCGTCAGGAGGTTGCGGCCTGCTCCATCGGGGGCTTCTGTGGCTCGTATTCAGCCGGTGCGGCCATGTCCACAGACTTCGTTGCGTTACGAAACAGTGACCCTGCGGGCCAGTCATTCATGGTGACTTCTGTGGCGAGTTACCCAGTTGGAAGATCGGGCTTGACGTGAACCCGCCTGGTGTCCCCCAAGTCCCGCCGATAGCGTTGGCACACTCGTGAGATTCCTCGCCCCACCGGGAGCCATCCGTGAACCGCCGTCCCACCCTGCTCGCAGCCGCCGCGCTGACCGCCGTCGCGGCCCTGTCGCTGTCCGCCTGCGGGAGCGGTGACGACGACTCCAAAGGCAACGAAAAGATCGCTGGTGCTGACACGGGTGACCAGCCGTCTGCTTCAGCGTCGCCGAGCCCCTCCGCCTCGACGCCTTCCGACCGCCCCGACATCACATTGCCGTCGGACCTCACCATGACGTTCGAGGGCGAGAAGACGGACGATTCCGTCAAGGACGCCGTGCTGGCCGACAGCGCCGAACGAATGCGCGCGGTCAACGCGGCAATCGCGGGTACGGACCCGAAGGAGAAAGGGATCGCCTTCTACAACAGCGGGAAAGCCCTGGAAGCGGCCGTGACGTGGGTGGGGAAGTTCAAGAAGGCGAGTCTCGGTATCACCGGGAGGTTCCGCTACTACGACCGGATCGTGACGCTGGACGGCAGCAAGACTGCGTCGGTCGTGTTCTGCGCCGACGAGAGCAAGGGCTACGCCAAGGACCTCAAGACGGGTAAGCCCAAGGTCACCACTCCGTCCGACCAGGACTTCATCCTCTACAACACCCGGCTGCAAAAGCGCGGTGACGGGGTGTGGCAGACCACGGGCATCGCGTCGACCGCGGGAGCGAAGCAGTGCCTGAAGTGAGCCGGCGAGTACTCAGTGGTCTCGTCCTGACCATGACGTTCGTGGCTCTGGGTTCGCCAAGCGCTTGGGCCAGTGCTACCCCTGACGGCAGTCGAGAAGGCGACACGACCGTGTCGGCAGACAGCAAGGGCGACACGGTTTCGGCGACAGCTGGCGCTGTCGTCTTCGACCGGTCGAAGAACGGTTCCGGGCAATCCGCGGGGGCAGTGACGTCTACGACCACGTGGACCCCACCTGCGTGCTACTACGCGCCCAGGTACACCCCGGCAGAGCTGAAGGCATATCTGGAGTCGATCTGGGAGGCCGAGTCGACCGGGGCTCAGTGGGACTTGGAGCAACGCAACAAGTACGAGAACGGTGGCCAGACCGCCGGCACGTACAAGGACTTCAACAAGGACAAGACCGGCAAGGGCTACTGGTGGGACTCATACGTCACCAAGGGACGTGAGGGCGACCCGGGCGCGCTCGACTGCACCAGGCCCATCTTCTGGGTGGACCAGGGTGAGGCTCCGCCGGCGGACATCCCCCAAGCAGTCACGCCGGAGGTGCTCGCGCAGCTCGCGTACGCCGAGATCCGCGTCCCCTCGGCCAAGGTCCAGCTCGCTCCAGAGGGCACCACGAAGGTGAACCTGCCGACCTGGGCGTGGCTGGACGCGGCGACGTTCGAGCCGGTATCGGTCACAGCGTCCGTCCCACTGCTCGGCATCGAGGCGACGACCACCGCCGAACCGGTGTCGCTGAGGATCGAGCCGGGCACGGCCGACGCCACGACGTTTCCGGCGTCCGGCGTCTGCGAGATCAGCAACGGCCGGATCGGTGAGGCGTACGCGAAGGGCAAGGCAGACGAGTCTCCGCCGTGCGGAGTCAGGTACCTGCGCTCCTCTGCAGACGGCTCGTACAAGCTCAAGGCCACCATCACCTGGAAGATCCACTGGACCGGTACAGGCGTGAACGGCGAACGGGCCCTGCCTGACGGGACATTCGGAGCCGAGCAGGACGTCGTCGTCCAGGAGATCCAGGCTGTCAACCGCTGATCACGGATCATTGAGCGTCCAGGAGTACGTGAGAGGCCGTGAACCACACTGTCCGTGCTGACAAGTCATCCCCATCGGGACCCGGTCCCCATGCTCCGACCATGTCAGAGGCTTCGCCGGCACCAGGCATCAACGACATCATGATCTGTCGCGCTGCTGCGCCTGGCCTGTCTCGCGCCGCCTACACCTTCGAGGAATTCCTGCGCCTTTCGGATTTCTGATCCGCTATCGCCGATCTCGCTCTAAAGCTGATCGGCTCGAACGGAAAGTCGTACATCCAGTCCACCACCTGCCAGGATTTCGTGCGGGGTCACGAGCCTTCGGATCTGATGCGTCTCGCAATCTCGATGTCATCCTTGAGTGCGCTCAGGCGGGGTGGGGTTCTGGAATCGTCAAGCACGACTACGTGCAGTCGATCGCCGATCTTGGGGGAATCCGCGTCACCCCACCAAGAGGGATGCTTTCTGAGATCGATGAAACCGTCGGCGTCTCCCATGTCCACCATCACACCTACCGGGCTGACCAGTGTGATGGTAACATCAAGCTCTTCGTGATCCCGGATCACTTCGTCACCCACTCCCGTTAATGGCGATCCACGTCTTGTTCAGCGTCAACTCATTGAATCTTTCGAGCTTGTCGACTGGAATGGTGAACTCGATTCTCGGGGTTCCGTTGGGCCCCTTGAGGTCGTATCTCCTCATGTAGGGAGACTTGGCGAATTCTTTGAGGAAGTCGGGATGCATGTCGTAGCGGACCATACCGTCCGCGAAATTCCTGCCGGTCGGACTCATGTACTCGGCCGCTACGCTACGTTCCCCGAAATATATCAGCCCGTCTGAGAGCAGTCCCGGCCCTGGCAGGGGTGCCGCGCTGATTATGATGGTGGAAGCAGTCCACGGTGATGGTGAGCAAGCGAACGGCGCCGCGCGGCTTCTCAGTACGATGCTGTCGTCGCTCGACAACCAGTAAGGCTTCGCACGGCTTCCGGCATCCACAGCAGGGCTTGCGCAAGTTCCCGGGATCGCCCAACTGGCGTCAGAGTGTCGCTGGTTGGGGTGGATGACAGAGCGGACACGGGATCCGTGATCATTCAGGTGTCTAAGCCAAGTGATCAAGAGGGTTCCCGTGTCCGCTGTCTCATCTTCCCCGATCCCTGCCGTGTTGGCCAAGTTGGGTCCACTCCATCCAGACGACATGCCTGACCTGCGGTTCTTCCTGGAAGCGGTGCCCGATCCTCGCTCCCGGCGGGGCCGCTGGTACTCACTGA